>CAYLWH010000030.1:20992-38721 GCA_964387245.1 uncultured Mycobacterium sp. | reverse complement strand
CATTGCCCTGCGGATCGGTGATCGACACGATGGTGTTGTTGAACGTGCTCTTGATGTGCGCGGCGCCGTGCGGGACGTTCTTCTTTTCCCGCCTACGCGTCTTGAGGGTCTTGGCGCCCTTCTTGGCGGTGCTCGCCGCACCCTTTTTTGCTGGGGGCATCTCGGATTACCTGGCCTTCTTCTTGCCGGCGATGGTGCGCTTGGGGCCCTTGCGGGTACGCGCGTTGGTCTTGGTCCGCTGGCCGCGCACGGGCAGGCCGCGACGGTGACGCAGGCCCTGGTAGCAACCGATCTCGATCTTGCGGCGGATATCGGCCTGCACCTCGCGGCGCAGATCGCCTTCCACCTTCAGGTTGCCCTCGATGTAGTCGCGCAGGTGCGTCAATTGGTCATCGCTGAGGTCTTTGGTGCGCAGGTCCCGGTCGATGCCGGTTGCCGCCAGGATCTCCTGGGAGCGGGTACGGCCGATGCCGTAGATGTAGGTCAGCGCGATCTCCATGCGCTTGTCGCGCGGAAGATCGACGCCCACTAGACGTGCCACAGTGGTGTGTTTCCTTAATCTCTGTGCGGAGGTGTTGTTCCCAGTCCGTTCCCCTCGCGGGGTCCGGCCTCCGTGCCGGACGTGCATGAGCGGCGTATCCGCTCAGTGGTACTGGGAGGTCTGCATTCAGTTGTGTAGTGGAGCGGGCGGTTGCCCTGACTCAGCCCTGCCGCTGCTTGTGACGGGGATCGGAGCAGATCACCATGACCCGCCCGTGCCGGCGGATCACCCTGCACTTGTCGCAGATCGGCTTGACGCTCGGGTTGACCTTCACGGCTGTTCGATCTTTCTAGTGGCTGGTTGGAGGTTGTCGGGCGGATTCACTTGTAGCGGTAGACGATGCGGCCCCGGGACAAGTCGTAGGGCGAGAGTTCCACCACCACGCGGTCCTCGGGCAGGATGCGGATGTAGTGCTGCCGCATCTTGCCGCTGATGTGCGCGAGCACCTTATGGCCGTTCTCCAGCTCAATGCGGAACATCGCATTGGGCAGAGGCTCGACCACGCGGCCCTCGACCTCGATGGCACCGTCTTTCTTGGCCATGACTTCTTGGCGATCCTGTCGTCTGCTGTTTCGTGTCTGTATATGTCTGTCGCGCCCGTAGTCGGCGCAGCGTCCGCCCCGACTACCAACGTGGACCGGAGCTTGGGAAATTCCGATTTCCCGGGACTTCGGAGAACAGAGCACGCAAAGAGCCGGCGCGGCGGCCGCACCGTTGGTCCACGATACCCGCTTTGCGACGATGCTCCAAAACGCCCGACGAGCGCATACACGGCAACGTGCGAGTCGAATCCGGCCGGGTGACACCCGGTTCATCATCCTGCTGCCCTTGCGGGCTCCGGCGCCGGAGTGGATCGACGCCGGGGATGATCTCGATGCCGGTCGAGCGAGCCGCTAGAGTCCACTCATGCATTTGCTGGTAACCGGGGGCGCCGGCTTCATCGGTGCGAACTTCGTGCATGCGACCCTGCGCGACCACCCGCACGACAGTGTCACCGTGCTCGACAAGTTCACCTACGCGGGCAGCCGCGAGTCGCTGGCCCCGGCCGGCGACGCCGTTCGACTCATCGAGGGCGACGTCGCGGACGCCGAGCTGGTGGCCGAGCTGGTCTCGCAGGCCGACGCCGTGGTCCACTTCGCCGCGGAGACTCACGTCGACAACGCACTCGCCGACCCGCATCCGTTCCTGCATACCAATGTGATCGGCACGTTCACGGTGCTCGAAGCCGTGCGACGCCACGACGTGCGTATGCACCACATCTCCACCGACGAGGTGTACGGCGATCTCGATCTCGACGATACGGCCCGCTTCACCGAGTCCACGCCCTACAACCCCTCCAGCCCGTACTCGTCGACGAAGGCGGCCTCCGACATGCTCGTCCGGGCATGGGTACGGTCCTACGGTGTCCGGGCGACGATCTCCAACTGCTCCAACAACTTCGGGCCCTACCAGCACGTGGAGAAGTTCATCCCGCGGCAGATCACCAATGTGCTCACCGGCCGGCGGCCGAAGCTGTACGGCAGCGGCGCCAACGTGCGCGACTGGATTCAGGTCGACGATCACAACAGCGCCGTGCGACGCATCCTCGAAGCCGGGATCCCGGGACGCACGTATCTGATCGGCGCCGAGAATGAGCGGTCTAATCTTGTTGTGTTGCAGTCGATCCTGGCGGCGATGGGTCGGGATCCCGACGACTTCGACCATGTCACCGACCGGGCCGGGCACGACCTCCGCTACGCCATCGACCCGTCGGCACTGCGCGACGAACTCGGCTGGAAACCCGTCAACAGCGACTTCGACATTGCCCTGAGCGAGACGATCGACTGGTACCGCGACAACGAGCGGTGGTGGGCACCGCTCAAGGATGCCGTCGAGGACGAGTACCGGAAACGTGGTCAGTGACATGTCATTTCGCGAGCTGAAGGTGCCGGGGGCCTGGGAGATCACCCCGACCCTGCGCTCGGACTCCCGCGGTGCCTTCTTCGAGTGGTTCACCGCTTCCGAGTTCACCGCGATGACCGGACACCGACTCGATCTTCGGCAGGCCAACTGCTCGGTGTCCGCCGCCGGTGTGCTGCGCGGACTGCATTTCGCGCTACTCCCCCCGAGCCAGGCCAAATACGTGACCTGCCTGCGCGGCTCGGTGTTCGACGTCGTCGTCGACATCCGGGTGGGATCGCCGACCTACGGTCAGTGGGATTCGGTCCTGCTGGACGAGCGTGAACACCGCACCATCTATCTCTCCGAGGGCCTTGCTCACGGATTCCTCGCACTGCAGGATGATTCGACGGTGATGTACCTGTGTTCGGCGGGCTACGCCCCCGATCGCGAGCACACCATCGCTCCTACCGACCCGGCGATCGCCATCGCGTGGCCAACCACGGTGTTCGGCGCCGAACTGGTGCTGTCCGACCGGGACCGCGACGCTCCGACCCTGGCAGAGGTACGCGCCGCCGGCCTGTTGCCCACCTGGAGCGAGACCTCGGCCTTCGTCGAATCCCTGCGTTAGGAACCCGGCCGAAACCGCCCCAGCACGGTGGGAGCCGCTTCATGCAGTGCGTCACGCCAATGCCGGATCGGTTCCAGCCCGGCCCGCGCGAACGCCGCGTGGCCCAGCACCGAGTAGGCCGGTCGCGCGGCGGGGCGCGGAAAAGCGGCGCTGTCGGTGGCGCGGATTCGGTCCACATCCAGATCCAGTTCTTCGAACACCGCGCGCGCCAACCCCCACCAGGTGGTCTGCCCGGAACTGGTGGCGTGGTACACACCCGCCGGAGCGCCGGAACCGACGAGGGCGATCAGCGTGTCGGCGACGTCGCGTGTCCACGTCGGCTGGCCATGCTGGTCGTCCACCACGTCGAGCGTCGGTCGCTCCCGAGCGAGCCGGGCAATCGTCGTCACGAAGTTGGACCCGTGGGCGCCGTAGAGCCAGGCAGTCCGGACCACCAGGCCACTGTCGGGCAGCAATCGAAGAACTTCGGCCTCACCGGCCCGCTTGCTGCGGCCATAGGCGTTGACCGGGTCGGTCGGTGCGTCCTCCGCGTATGCCGTCGTTGCGGTGCCCGCGAAGACGTAGTCGGTGGACAACTGGATCATTCGAGCGCCCACATCTCGCGCGGCACGGGCCAGATTGGCCGGACCCGTGCCGTTGACCGATGTCGCCTCCGCTTCGTGATCCTCGGCGGCATCGACGGCGGTCCAGGCCGCCAGATTCGCCACGACGTCATGGCCTTCGACGGCGAGCCGCACGTCTGCGGCGTCGGTGATGTCGAGCTCGGCGTGCGTGCACGCGGTCACGGCCTCACCTCGCCGGCGCAGCGCCTCGACCAGGTCCACGCCGAGCATGCCGCCGGCCCCGGTCACCAACCAACGAGTCACACGTCCCTCCCCCATCCCCGCGCCCTGCCCCCACGGCGGCTTCATGTCCATCGTGGCACGCGTGGAGCGCAAGCCGGAAAGCTCCCCTGCCGCAGGATGGCGGCGGCCCCGACAACGCCGTCAGCGGCCTTGCGAACCTTTCCCGTCATTTACTAGGATATCCAAGTAATTCGGGACACACAGCCGAGGGGTTCCTCATGACCAGACACATTCCGCACTTCATCGACGGCTGCCGCAGCAACCTGTCGTCGACGCGTACCGCCGACGTGCTCAACCCCAGCGCCGGCGAGGTGCAGGCCCGGGTCCTGATGGCCTCGGCCGCCGACGTCGACACCGCCGTGCGTTCAGCCGTGCAAGCCCAGCAGGGATGGGCCGCCTGGAACCCGCAGCGCCGCGCGCGGGTGATGATGAAGTTCGTCGAACTGGTCAACGCCAACGTAGAAGAATTAGCGGAACTCCTCTCGTCGGAGCACGGCAAGACCGTCGCCGACTCCAAGGGCGACATCCAGCGCGGCATCGAGGTCATCGAGTTCGCGATCGGCATCCCCCACCTGCTCAAGGGCGAGTTCACCGAGAGCGCCGGCACCGGCATCGACGTGTACTCCATCCGGCAGCCGCTCGGCGTGGTCGCCGGAATCACGCCGTTCAACTTCCCGGCGATGATCCCGCTGTGGAAGGCCGGCCCGGCGCTGGCGTGCGGAAACGCCTTCATCCTCAAACCCTCCGAGCGGGACCCGTCGGTGCCGGTGCGGCTGGCCGAGCTGTTCGTGGAGGCCGGCCTGCCGCCCGGCGTCTTCCAGGTGGTCCACGGCGACAAGGAGGCGGTCGACGCGATCCTGACCCACCCGGACATCCAGGCCGTCGGATTCGTCGGCTCCTCGGACATCGCGCAGTACATCTACTCCACCGCGGCCGCGCACGGTAAGCGCTCGCAGTGTTTCGGCGGCGCCAAGAACCACATGATCGTGCTGCCCGACGCCGACCTCGACCAGGCGGTGGACGCACTCGTCGGGGCGGGCTACGGCAGCGCGGGCGAACGGTGCATGGCGATCAGCGTCGCCGTCCCGGTCGGCAAAGAAACCGCGGACCGCCTCCGCAACAGACTCGTCGAGCGAATCGACCGACTTCGGGTTGGCCACAGCCTGGACCCGAAGGCCGACTACGGCCCGCTGGTCACCGAAGCCGCACTGGCGCGCGTCCGGGACTACATCGGTCAGGGCGTGGAAGCCGGCGCGGAGTTGGTGGTCGACGGGCGCGACCGCGCCACCGACCAACTCAGCTTCGACGGCGCGGATCTGTCCAAGGGCTACTTCATCGGCCCTACGCTGTTCGACCACGTCACCACCGACATGTCGATCTACACCGATGAGATCTTCGGCCCGGTGCTGTGCATTGTCCGGGCAACGGACTATGAGGAGGCACTGCGCCTGCCCACCGAGCACGAATACGGTAACGGCGTGGCGATTTTCACCCGCGACGGCGACACCGCCCGGGACTTCGTCTCCCGCGTCCAGGTCGGCATGGTGGGTGTCAACGTGCAAATCCCGGTGCCGGTCGCCTACCACACCTTCGGCGGCTGGAAGCGCTCCGGCTTCGGCGACCTCAACCAGCACGGTCCGACCTCGATCCAGTTCTACACCAAGGTGAAGACCGTGACACAGCGCTGGCCGTCGGGGATCAGGGACGGCGCTGAGTTCGTCATCCCGACCATGAAGTGAGCCGAATGATCCGCATGTTCGAAATGGATGACCACGAAGTCGAGATCGCCGAGACGGCGGCCGCGTTCGCCGCCAAACACATTGCGCCACAAGCGCTGGAGTGGGACGCGGACAAGCACTTCCCCGTCGATGTGCTGCGGGGCGCGGCCGAACTCGGCATGGCGGCGATCTACTGCTCCGAGGACGTCGGCGGCAGCGGCCTGCGACGACTGGACGCCGTGCGGATCTTCGAACGGCTGGCACACGCCGATCCGGCAATCGCGGCATTCGTCTCCATCCACAACATGTGCGCATGGATGCTGGACGCCTACGGCAGCGTCGGGCAACGGGCGACCTGGGTGCCCCGGCTGGCCTCGATGCAGGCCCTTGCCAGCTACTGCCTGACCGAACCGGGCGCCGGTTCCGATGCCGCGGCACTGCGCACCCGCGCGGAGCGGGACGGCGATCAGTATGTGATCGACGGGGTCAAACAATTCATCTCCGGTGCGGGTACCTCCGATGTCTACATCGTGCTGGCACGCACCGGCGCCGAGGGACCGAAGGGCATCTCGGCGTTCATCGTCGAAAAGGACACGCCCGGACTGAGTTTCGGGCCGAATGAAGCCAAGATGGGCTGGAACGCCCAGCCGACCGCCCAGGTCGTCCTCGACAAGGTACGGGTGCCCACCGACGCCATGTTGGGCGGCGCCGCCGGCGAGGGCTGCGGCTTCGGTATCGCGATGAACGGCCTGAATGGTGGACGGCTGAACATCGCCGCGTGCTCACTCGGCGGCGCCCAGGCCGCCTACGACAAGGCCGCGGCGTACCTACGCGACCGGGAGGCGTTCGGCGGCGCTCTCATCGACGAGCCGACCATCCGGTTCGCACTCGCCGACATGGCCACCGCACTGCAGACCTCACGGATCCTGTTGTGGCGGGCCGCATCGGCGCTCGATGCCAACGCACCCGACAAAGTGGAGCTGTGTGCCATGGCGAAGCGCTACGTGACCGACACCTGTTTCGGCGTCGCCGATCAGGCGCTCCAGTTGCACGGTGGATACGGGTATCTGCACGCGTACGGACTCGAGAAGATCGTGCGCGACCTGCGGGTCCACCGGATCCTCGAGGGCACCAACGAAATCATGCGCGTGGTCATCGGGCGAGCCGCAGCGGCCCGGGCGCGCGCGTCGGCCTAAGGCAGAGAAGGGTTCTCACACATGAGCACAGTGGCGTTCCTGGGCCTGGGCAACATGGGCGGACCGATGGCCGCCAACCTGGTGGCGGCCGGGCACACCGTTCACGGCTTCGATCCGGTGGCCGCGGCCGCGCAGGCGGCCGCCGAGAAGGGCGCCACGGTCTTCGACAACGGTGCCCAGGCAGTGAGCGATGCGGACGTGGTGATCACCATGCTGCCCAACGGCGATCTGGTGAAGCGCTGCTATGTCGACGTCCTGCACGCCGCCAGGCCCGCAACCCTGTTCATCGACAGTTCGACGATTTCGGTCCATGACGCCCGTGAAGTCAACCGGCTCGCCGCCGAACGGGGTTTCGAGCAACTCGACGCTCCGGTATCCGGTGGGGTCAAGGGCGCTGTCGCCGGCACGTTGGCCTTCATGGTCGGCGGCTCCGATGAAGCTGTCGACGCCGCCCGACCCGTCCTGGAACCCATGGCGGGCAAGGTCGTTCACTGCGGGGCGGCAGGTGCCGGCCAGGCCGCCAAGGTGTGCAACAACATGGTGCTGGCGGTGCAGCAGATTGCGGTCGCCGAGGCGTTCGTGCTCGCCGAGAAGCTCGGGCTGTCGGCGCAGTCACTGTTCGACGTGATCACCGGCGCCACCGGCAACTGCTGGGCGGTGCACACCAACTGCCCGGTGCCGGGACCGGTGCCGACTTCACCGGCGAACAACGATTTCAAACCGGGATTCGCCACCGCGCTGATGAACAAGGACCTCGGTCTGGCGATGGCCGCTGTCGAATCGACCGGGTCGGCCGCGCCGCTGGGCAGCCATGCCGCCGAGATCTACGCGAAGTTCGCCGAAGACAACGCCGACCGGGACTTCAGCGCCGTCATCACCATGTTGCGTACGAGTTGAAGGGGTCGGGGGTGGCCTCGGCCCCCCGGCGTCGACTCGGCCGGTTCCGGACGGCATGCGGCGCCAGCACCGCACCAAACGCAAGCATGAAACCGAAGCCGGCCACCCCGGCGGCCAGCCATCTACGGTCGACGACCCGGCCCGCGCATTCGGCAGCGTAGTCACTGACGACGAACTGCGAGCCGACCAGCAGATGCTGCTGTCGGTTCAGCGAGTCTTCGTGCCGGGCCCGCTCGGCGTCGGACCGCCAACCCGTCCCGCAGGAGATCGGCACACCGGTCCGGTCGGCGACACGCAACGCCAGCGGCATCGTCAGGGAGACCATCGCGCCCAGGACAGCGGCCAGCCCAGCCAGTGCGACAAACCATCGCAGCACCCACGCCGCGCCGGCGGACCAGGACATCGCTCACCCCCTCGGCAACACATGACGCGTGTCGATGCTAACGGCGGACAATTGAAGAATCCTCGCCAACGACGCCGGCGGGCCGGCATCTTCACCCCCGGTTCATCAGTTCGGTGCATTGGCGTTATCCCGCCGGATCAGAAATCACCGGCACTGTGCCGCAACGTCTCTATCGAGGACACCAGTGCGCGGGACTCGTCGTCGGACATACCGATGTCCGCGAAGACCCTGCGGTTCAGCGTGGCGGTGGCATCCTCGACGGTGGACCTGCCCAGGTCGGTGAGCTCCACCAGGGTGGTACGCCCGTCGGTGGGGTGCGGCTGTCTGCGCACCAGGCCGTTGGCCTCGAGCCGGCGGATCGCATGGGTGACGCTGGTGACATGCACCTGCAACCGGTCGGACGCCTTGGTGATCGGCAGAGCGCCTCCGCGGCTGAACGCCAGCAACCGCAACAACTCGAACCTGGAGAAACTCAGGTCATAGGGCCGCAACGCGGTCTCGACCCGGGCCAACAAGATCTGGTGGGCACGCATCACCGACGTGACCGCGACCATGCCGCCGGCGACGTCGCCCCATCCGGCCCGCTCCCAGTTCGCGCGTGCCTGCGCGATCGGGTCGGGCTTCTCGGGTGACCCCGGGGCGCCCGGCGTGTTCGGGGGATCGGCCATCTGCCCATTCATACCGCATGAAGTGCCGTCCTATCGGGCAGTTATCGCCGCCAGCACCGCCCTGGTGGACGCCCGGGTCCCCACGCTGATACGCACCGCGCCATCGTCGTAGTGACGCACCCGCGGCGATCTCGGGTCGTCGTCGAAAACCTCCCGCCAGGGCTGCCCGGCCGGCGGCAGATAAACGAAGTTGGCATGCGCGTCGGTGCTGTAGATCCCGCCGGCCCGAAGCCGCATCCGCAGGTAGCGACGCTCAGCCCGAATGCGCCGGATTCGTTGCTGCAGTTGCGTCTCCGCGCGGTACGAGGCCTCGACGGCGACCAGACCGGTGATACCCATGCCGAATGGCAACTGCATCGTCCAGAGATCCCGGATCAGCTCGGGGGCACCGAACCCGTAGCCGATCCGCAGACCGGCCAGCCCGTAGGCCTTCGAGAAGGTGCGCAGCACCAACACATTGGGGAACCGGCGAACCAGTGCGGGCCCGTCGATGCGGTGTTCCGGCGACGCAAATTCGACATAGGCCTCGTCGAGCAGCACCAGGCATCCGGACGGTACTCGTCGCAGGAACCGTTCGACGTCGGCGGCCGATTCCAGGGTTCCACTGGGGTTGTGCGGCCGGCACAGCACCACCACCCGCGCCGACCGAGCGGCATCCGCCAGTGCGTCGAGGTCGTGGTGACCGTGCGTGTCCATCGGAACGGTGACCGGCACCAGGCGGGCCATCTGAGCGATTATCGGATAGCCGTCGAATGTCGGCGCCGTCAAAGCCATCCCGTCACCGGGGCTGGTGACGGCGTGCAGCACCTGCACCGCCACTCCGGTGGCCCCGGCACCGAGCACAACCTGGTTCTCCTCCACGCCGATGTGCGCGGCGATCAGTCCCCGCAACCGCTCCGGCAGAAACTCCGGATAGCGGTTGGCCGCACCGATCGATGCGATGAGCGCCGATTGCACCGACGGAAGTGGCGGAAACGGATTCTCGTTGAGCGACAACGCCAATGGGTCGATGCCGGCGGGCAGGGACGGCACCGCCGGAAAGTGCGGGTTGAGCGTTCCGGCCATCAGCCGCGGCCGCCCCACCGGATCGCGGCGGCACCGGCGAAATCGCCGGCATGGGCGAAGGCGGCCATCAACACGAGAGCACCGGGCGGCACCCGACCGTCGGAGACGGCGCGGTCGAAGTTCACCGGAATGCCGGCGGCGAACAGGTTGCCGCACTCGTCGAAGGTATCGCAGTGTTTCGATGCGGGCAGTTCGAGCGCCTCGCGCCAGTTGCGCAGGAACAACCGGTTGGGCTGATTGGTGACGAGCAGGTCCACGTCGGTGGACCGGACGCCGATGCGGTCACACACCGCCAACGCAACCTCTGGCACCTGACGGTTGCCGCGGGCCAGCACCTTGGTGATCTTCGACTCGGTGAACCCGATGCAGCCCTCGCCGGGGCCGGGCTGCCACCACTTGCGCGGCGGGTCCACCGCGATGGTCATGTCGCCGGCATACTCGCCGTAGGTGCGGCACTCGACGTCCAGGATGGGCGAGGCGTCCGATACCGCCACCAGACCTGCGGCGGCGCCGTCACCGGGAACGGCGGCCTGCGCCTTGCGTCGCACCGTCGACTGGTCGAAGATCTGGCCCGCCGCGTTCTGGGCGACCGCCACCAACGCGGTCCGGCCCTCACCGCTGGCCAGCAGTTGCCGGGCCAGTTTGAGTCCGAGCACAAACGCCGCACAGCCACCGTTGTGCAGGTCGATCACCCACTTCGGCTTCATCCCGAGCCGGTGTGCCATGCCGCCGCCACCGCCGTAGAAGGGCATGTCGGGCAGCTGAGTGTGGGTGATCAGGATGTCCACACCGGCAATCGCGTCGTGACCGTGCCGGTCGATCAGCCCCTCGGTCGCCCGCTGCACCATGTCGATCGCGGTCTCGTCGGGCGCGACGTGATGTCGGTGCCGCGGTGCCCGGAACATCAGGTTCTCGCGCAGCTCGTCTGAACCGGCGAACCGTTCGTAGTACTCGACGCCGATTGGCTCGCCGGGCAGGTATGTGGATACGTCGATGAGACTCACGGGGGTCGGCACGGCGCTCACCTCATCCACACTGGTGTGACAGGCAGGCCGTTGCGGTGACGGTACTCCGCGATGGCCTTCAGATTCTTCAGCTCCAGCAGATGCCCGGCGCCGAACATATCCCAGAAGTCGCCCACCCACACCGGACGATCCGGCGGTGCCGTCTCCGGGTACGGATTGTGGTCGTAGAACGGATGGTGGCAGTTGGTCCACAGCACCACCGATCCCGGTTTGTCCAGCACCAGCTGCGCGTCGAGCACCCGCATCAGATAGATCATCCAGAGGTGGTGGCCCTGGTCCCATGCGCAGTGGTAGTCGACCGTCCGCGCGACCGGGTTGGCATAGGTGCGCGTGTAGATCCGCGTCTGGGTGCCGAGCCGGTCGTGGGCCAGCCACAGCCCGGGCTCTTCGGTGGGGGTGAACCCACGCAGGCTGTAGGTCCACTCCCCCAGGCTGCGGGTGTCCGACATGTACTCGTAGAGGTCGTCGGGCGGACAGTCCACATAGTCGTTGACCGTGCAGTACTCGCCGAAGACCTGATCGTGCGGGTATACCGACCGCATCATCTCCATGATGACCGGGGTGGCCTTCTCGCGCGGACTCGTCTCGATGCGGGTCACCTCGTCAATCGGCCCGGCGATGTCGTCAAGCGCTGGCAGCGACATCGGTCCTGCCTCCCTTCGTTGTCAAACCTGATTGTGAAACACGTTGTGTTGCACATAGAAACGGTGCAAACGGTGGAATTTCGTCGGCGGAACACGCGACGCTGACCACCGTCGGCCCGTCCACTGTGAGAGCCCGTTCCAGGGCGGCCGCGAGTTCGCCGGGACTTTTGACATCCACCGACTCCAGGCTCGGGAACATCCGCGCCAGACCGGCGCCGAGCAGGCTGGGCGAGAACCGGTTGTAGCTGTACAGGCCGTCGTAGAACAGTTGCTCACGGGTCACGCACATTGCATGAGCGTTGTTGTTGAGCAGCACGAACGTGATCGGCAACCGGTATTCGATCGCGGTGTGAATCTCCATGCCGTGCATGAAGAATGCGCCGTCCCCGGCGATCACAACGGTTCTCCGCTTGCGGCCGAAGGCCATTCCGACAGCCGCCCCGAAGCTGTAACCCATGCCGCCCATGCCGAGTGCGACGAGGAATCTGCCGCCGCGCCGCGCCGGCAGGTGATGGATGGCTGCCGCGCCGGTATTGCCCGCGTCCACGGCGATGTCGGCGCCGTCCGGCAGCGCATCGTCCAAGGCGGCGACGACGTCGTGGTACCGGATGCCCGGTCCGTCGTGCACCGGCGGCCGCAACGGGACGAGATCGGGGCCGGTGTGGACTTCGAATCGCCGCTCCGACAGCGCAATCGCCAACTGCGACAATGCGACCCGCAGATCCTCGGAATGCACGTGGGTGCACGGCACAAATGGCGCTACCGCGCCGATGGAGACCGTCGGGACGGCCGCCAGCGCGTCGTCGAGCCCCGCCCGCGCCGTCACCGTCAGCCTGGTCCCGATGATCAGGCACAGGGCGCTGCCGCCAACCGCGGTGGCCACACCGGCGTGGCCCATCACCCCGGTCACCCCGAGGTCGATGCGCGCGCTGACGTCCTTTGCGTCGGGCACGGTAGCCACCCGTGCGCCCAGGATGGACCGCAGATGCTCGAGCTCGGCACGGGCGTCGTTGCGGGCCACCTGCTCGCCGGCGATGATCGTGATCGGGCCGCGGGCGCGTTGCAGTGCACGCACAATCGGCCGCGGATCGCCCGGAGGCTGCGCGCCGACTTGAAGACTGGCTCGAACCGGCGCCGCGGCGACCACAAGGCTCTGTTGAATATCCTTGGGCAGCAACAGAACTGCCGGACCACCACGGCGGGCAGTGGCGATGGCCGCAGGCAGTGCGTCGATGATGCCCTCGGGCGTGTCCACCCGGGCGCAGAACACCGAGACCGCCGAGAACAGCGCAGCCGCGTCCAGCGCACCGTTGCGGCCGCTGGTGTCCTGAAAGCTTCCTCGGCCGTCCATCGAGCTCGGCGGCTGCCCTACCAGTGCAAGCACGGGTACCGCACTGGCCAGCGACTCCGCGAGGCCCGGAACCAGATTCAGCGCCCCGCCACCGGACGTGGCCATGACCACGCCCAGACGGGATGTCGCCCGACTGTAACCGTCAGCCATCGTGGCGGCCGAGAACTCGTGCTTGGCCAGCACCGCGGTGATGTCGTCGCGGAAATGCGCTGCGTCGTAAAGATCTTCGATGTTGGCACCGTCGACGCCGAATAGGTAGTCGACGCCCGCCGCGGCGAGACGGTCCACGATGTGGTCGACGACCCTGTTTTTCTCGGCCATCCGGTCACCCGTCCCTCGAACTCCGACAGTGACACGAGCGGCAACCGGCCGAGGTTCACCCGAGGGACAGGATTTACAGATTCCGTTGCAACAGAACGTCCCCGGTGTAGACGGAAACAACCTGCACCGAAACGATCTGATCGATCGGCAGGGCGGTGCTGCCACTGGTCACAGCGGTCACCCCGGCCTGGGCCATCCAGGTGGCCAGTTCGAGATGACTTCCGTCGCGACTGACAGCCACCATCGCCAGTTTGTCCCCGGCATCGTCGTCGTGTTCGGGCTCGGCGGCCGACTCGGTGTACGCGCAGTTCATGTCGATGCTGGTGCCCCACTCGTGGCTGGTCAGCGTGACCGAAGCGGTCAGCTCTGACGGCGTCACCGGGTTCATGGTCAGCGCACTCGCAGTGATGCGCGGCACCACACCGAGGTCCGTCGCGGGCGGACCCACCGCGACGAAGACTCCCAGCGCGAGCACCGCCGCCGCCGCGGCGACCGTCGTCCAGGCCACCCAGCGCGACCGGCGCCGACACCACCGCACCCTTTCCAGCAGCGCGTCGAGCACCTCGGGACGCAACGCCGGGGGCTCCGGGGGTGTATCGGCGGCGGCCATTTCATCACGGTCTAGCAAGGCCAGCAACGCCGGCATACCGCCGAGCTCGGCGACGGCCGTCCGGCAGTTCCGGCAGTCGCTCAGGTGGGTCTCGTACTCCCGCCGCTCGGTGCTGGACAACGAACCCAGCACGTAGGCCGCGTCCCACATCTCATAGGGGTCGTGCACGGCGACTGTCATCGCGTGACCCCTATTTCCTGCAATGTCAGCCTGAGCGCCCGCACCGCGTAGTGCAGACGCGACTTCACGGTGCCCTCCGCGATCTGCAGATCCTCCGCAATCTGCGCGGTCGTCCACCCCAGGTAGTACGAGCGGCGGATCACCGCGCGGTGCTCCTGCGACAGCTGCGCCAGCGCGTCTCCGAGCAGCAGGCGGTCCAGCGCGGCGTTCACCTCGTCGGGTCCGGGGCTCTCCGGTTCGCGCACG
Organism: uncultured Mycobacterium sp.; assembly: GCA_964387245.1. Classification (GTDB taxonomy): domain Bacteria; phylum Actinomycetota; class Actinomycetes; order Mycobacteriales; family Mycobacteriaceae; genus Mycobacterium. Next base: position 24,502 of record CAYLWH010000030.1, on the reverse strand, counting down.
GATTCCAGCGGGGTGCTCTCCCGCCGGAATCGCGGACTGCGCGTCTCATCGATGATCATGTTCCGGGCGACCGTGAACAGCCAAGCCCGGGCCGAGCGCTCCTCGTCCCCGGTCACCTCCGGGTGCTGCCACGCGCGCAGCAATGTCTCCTGTACCACGTCTTCCGCCCTGGCCTGGTCACCGGTCAACCGCACCGCATACCGCCACAGTGCTGCCGCGTGCTCGTCATAGAGCACGCGCATCACCATCATCTCGGCGCGCTCAGAATCTTTCATCCCCGGCCCTCCTCATCATGATACGAGAATGGGCGGCCGATGGGTTCAATCCAGCCGATCAAGCGGCGGGAAGGGTCAGAATGCGCGGGCCGTCCTCCGTGGCGGCGACGGTGTGCTCCCAGTGCGCGGCCCGCGACCCGTCGACGGTGACGACGGTCCACTCGTCATCGAGAATCCGAGTCTTGACGGTGCCCAGCGTAAGCATCGGCTCGATCGCGAGCACCGACCCGGCGGCCAGCCGCGGCCCGCGGCCGGGCTGCCCCGCGTTCGCCAGGAACGGTTCCATGTGCATCTGGCGGCCGATGCCGTGCCCGCCGTAGCCCTCGACGATGCCGAACCTCCGGCCGTAGCGCTCCTCGGCCGCCCTGGTGCCCAACTCGATCGCGTGGGACACATCGGTGAGGCGGTTGCCGGGCAGCATCGCCGAGATGCCGGCCTCCATCGACTCGCGGGTCGCGCGGGACAGTGCCTCGTCGACGGGAATCAGCGGACCGACGCCGAAGGTGACCGCCGAGTCGCCGTGCCAACCGTCGACGATCGCCCCGCAGTCGATGGAGACCAGGTCGCCGGAGGCGAGGACCTCCCTCCCCGACGGGATGCCGTGCACCACGCGGTCGTTGACCGATGCGCAGATCGACGCCGGGTAGCCGTGATACCCGAGAAAGGACGGGGTGCCGCCGCCATCCCTGATGACCGCCTCGGCGATCCCGTCGAGTGCCAACGTGGACACCCCGGGAGCGGCGGCGGCGTGCACCGCCCGCAACGCCGCGGCCACCAGTGCCCCAGCGACCGCCATGGCGTCGAGTTCACCGGCGCTGCGCTGCGCGACCACCTTGCGGTTGCGCCGACGCGGGACGGAGACCATCTACCCGACTACTCGGCGGGCCTAGCGGCCGAGCATCCGCAATGCCCGGGCGAACACTTCGTCGACCGGACCCAGCGCGTCGACGGTCTTCAGGCTGGCCGCGTAGTAGTCCAGCAGCGGCGCGGTCTCGTCCTGGTAGACCTTCATGCGGTTGCGAATCACGTCCTCGGTGTCGTCGGCGCGACCGCGACCTTTGAGTCGTTCGACGAGTTCGTCGGTGGGAACCCGGAACTCCACCACCGCGTCGAGCTTCACACCCCGCTTCGCGAGCATTTCGTCGAGCGCCTTGGCCTGCTCCACCGATCGAGGGAAGCCGTCGAGGATGAAGCCTGCCGCGGCGTCGGTCTCGTCGAGCCGGTCGTCGACGAGTGCGTTGGTGAGGGTCGCCGGGACGAGATCACCGGCATCCAGATATCGCTTGGCCTCCAACCCCAGTTTGGTGCCGGCACCGATGTTGTGCCGGAACAGGTCGCCGGTGGAGATCTGCGGCACGCCGAGCTTCTCTGCCAGCTGCACCGCCTGCGTGCCTTTACCCGCGCCGGGCGGGCCGAGCAAAACGATTCTCACCTGAGGAACCCTTCGTAGTTGCGCTGCATGAGCTGGCTCTCGATCTGCTTCACGGTGTCCAGACCCACACCGATCATGATCAGCACCGCGGTGCCGCCGAACGGCAGGTTCTGGACGCCCCCGGTGTTGCCCATCTCGAGGAACAAGTTCGGCAGAACGGCGATGACACCCAGATAGATCGATCCCGGCAGCGTAATGCGGTTGAGCACATAGCGCAGATAGTCGGCGGTGGGCCTGCCCGGCCGGATGCCCGGGATGAAGCCGCCGAACTTCTTCATCTCGTCGGCACGCTCGTCGGGGTTGAACGTGATCGCCACGTAGAAGTAGGTGAAGAAGATGATCATCCCGAAATAGATGCCGATGTAGACCGGATCCGCCGGGTTGGTCAGGTGGCTCCCGACGAACTTGTCCCACCAGTTGCTCCCGGGGCTCGAGTTGCCACTGCGGATCAGCTGCGTGACCAGATGCGGGATGTAGATCAGCGATGACGCGAAGATCACCGGGATGACGCCGGCCTGGTTGACCTTCAGCGGCAGGTAGGTCGACGTGCCCCCGTACATTCGGCGGCCGACCATGCGTTTGGCGTACTGCACCGGAATCCGGCGCTGGCCCTGCTCGACGAACACCACGCCGATGATGATGATCAGGGTTGCGACGCAGACCAACGTGAAGATCATGCCGCCGCGGCTGTCCAGGATGGACTTGCCCTCGGCGGGGATGCGGGCCGCAATGCCGGCGAAGATCAGCAACGACATGCCGTTGCCGATACCACGCTCGGTGACCAGCTCACCCATCCACATGACCAACGCGGCACCGGCGGCCATCACGATGACTATCACGACAAGGGTGAAGATGCTGTCGTCGAACAGGATCTGCTGTGTGCAGCCCTGCAGGAGTCCGCCGTTGGCGGCCAGCGCGACGATGGACGTCGCCTGCAGCAGGGCCAGTGCGACGGCCAGGTACCGCGTGTACTGCGTCATCTTGGCCTGGCCCGCCTGACCCTCCTTCCGCAGCTGCTCGAACCGCGGGATAACCACCGTCAACAGCTGCACGATGATGCTCGCGGTGATGTACGGCATGACACCCACCGCGAACACCGCCAGTTGCAGCAGCGCCCCACCGGAGAACAAGTTGATCAGCGAGTAGATCTGCGCCGAGTCGCCGCTGATCTGGTCGATGCATTGATGCACGTTGCGGTAGTTGACACCGGGTGACGGGATGGACGCACCGACCCGGTAAAGGATCACGACGCCGAGCGTGAAGAGAATCTTGCGCCTGAGATCGGGTGTCCGCAGCGACGAGATGAAAGCCGAGAGCACTCTTCCTCCTGCGCGGCCAATACGGCGACCGCGGCGTGCCGGGCGAGGCTGGACTGACCAGCGTCGGGGTGGGTTGTGGTGTGACGCGCCCTCACCCTGGCCATGGCCATGGGTCGCGCGCCGATCAGTTTACGAGACTAACAGTTGGGCGCGCCCGCGCCCGCATCCACCGTGGTGCGCGCGGGCTCGGGGATATCGTTTCGGCTTCGCCGACGTCAGCGCCGAGGGATAGCGTTGGCGGCTATGACACGCGCAAACAGTGATCCGGGTTCCAGCGTCGGCGAAACCATGTCCTCGGTGTGGAGCGTCGAATGCCTGCTGATGTACCCGCCGCCGGACGCACAGGATCGGTTGTTCGACTGCATCACCGCACTGCCCGCACCCGGCAGCAGCATCGCCACCGCCAGCCGAACCGAGGATCAATCATGACGCGCTTCGACGGCGACGGTTGGGATCTGGCATCGAGCGTCGGTGCGACGGCCAC
>CAYLWH010000030.1:11754-20892 GCA_964387245.1 uncultured Mycobacterium sp. | reverse complement strand
ACTCGACCAACCCAACGTCATCGAGTTCAAGACACGAACACTGGCCGACCTCGGCGCGCAGCCGACCGCCACCCGCCGCACCATCGGGGTCGACCTGCGCGAGGATTGGCCGACGGCTTTGCGGAACGCGGGATTTGACCCCGTGCAGCCCACCGCGTGGCTGGCCGAGGGCCTGTTGATCTACCTGCCCCCGCAGGCCCAGGACCGGCTGTTCGACGACATCACCGCGCTGTCGGCACCGGGCAGCACGGTGGCCACCGAATACGTGCCCGGGATCATGGATTTCGACGCCGAGCGGGCCAGGGACATGTCGGCGCCACTTCGTGAACAGGGCCTGGACATCGAGATGGCCAACCTGGTTTACGCCGGCGAGCGCAGCCATGTCATGGATTACCTGGGTGAAAAGGGTTGGCGGGTGTCCGGCGCGCACCAAAGCGAATTGTTCGCCCGACTCGGCCTGGATGTCCCAGACCCCGCAGACAACGGTCCACTCGGCGAGATCGTCTACGTCAGCGCCACTCGTGCGGATTAGCTGACGCCTGAATGGTCGCAGCGCCGGTCGTTTCTGTGGCTGCGCGATGCCGACGTTCGGGGCAAAACTGGATCTGTGACCGGCTCGCTCGATCGAGTCCGCGACGCGTTCCGGCGGAAGGCATGGAGCGACGCCAACGCAGCGCTGCGGGACGCGGACCGGGAGTCAGCGCTGGGGCCCGATGATCTCGAACTCTTGGCAGTGGCCTGCCATCTGCTCGGCGACGACGCGGGCAGCATCGAGGCCTGGACGCGCGCCTACCACTGCCGGCAGCGGGCCGGCGACCATGCGCGGGCGGCCAGATGCGCATTCTGGTTGGCCTTCGGCATCGACATGACCGGCGAACAAGCGCTGGCGGCGGGGTGGTTCAAACGGGCCCGCCGACTGGTCGCGACGGCCGGCCCCGAGTGTGTCGAGCGGGGATATGTCCAGGTGCCGGAGGCCCTCCTTCTCCTGCTGGTGGCGGGGGACGTGACGACGGCCCGGGCCGCCTTCGACCACATCGTCGCCGTCGGCGAGCGGTTCAGCGATGTCGACCTGGTGGCCCTCGGCCGCCTCGGCGCGGGCCATGCCCTGGTGTTGGCGGGAGACCGGCGATCCGGGACCGCCCTACTCGACGAGACAATGGTCGCCGTGCTGGCCGACGAAGTGTCGCCGCTGCTCACCGGGCTGGTGTATTGCGCGGTGATCGAAATCTACCGCGACGCTTTCGACCTGCGGCGCGCACGCGACTGGACCGGCGAACTCACGCGCTGGTGTGCCGATCAGCCCGATCTCGAGCCGTACCGCGGTCAATGCCTGGTCCACCGCGCCGAGATCCTGCGGTCGGACGGTGCCTGGCCCGCGGCGATGGCCGAGGCGGACCGCGCCTACGACGTGCTCTCCAAGCCGCCGGGTCAGCCGGCGGCGGGCGAGGCCGCATATCAGCGGGGAGAACTGCACCGCCTTCGTGGCGCATGCGCCGCGGCCGAGGAGTCCTACCAACAGGCCAGCCGTTGGGGGCGGGTACCACAGCCGGGTCTGGCGCTGCTACGGCTGGCCCAGAGCCGCATCGGCGTGGCATTCACGGGCATCCGCCGAGCCACCGAGGAGGCTCGGGACCTACTGGCCAGATCGTTGATGCTGCCGGCTTACGTCGAGGTCGCACTCGCCGCCGAGGACCTGTCGGCCGCCCGGGCCGCCGCCGACGAGCTCGGTCAGTTTGCCGCTCAACTCGACACCCCGCTGGTTCGGGCAACGGCCGACCACGCACTGGGCAGCGTCCTGCTCGCCGAGGGCGACATCCGGGCCGCCCTGACCGCGCTGCACTCCGCCTACGCCGGCTGGCAGGCCCTCGGAACGCCCTACGAGTCGGCGCGCACCCGCGTCCTGATCGGGTGCGCGCGGCGGGCGCTGGGCGACTTCGACGGTGCAACGCTCGAATTCGACGCCGCCCGCGCGGAGTTCGAGCGGTTGGGAGCGGCACCCGCTGCCGCTCATGCCCTGCGGCTCATCAGCGCTGATCTGCACCCCGGGGGTCGGCTGAGCCGGCGGGAAACGCAGGTCCTGACCCTGGTGGCGGCGGGCAAGACAAACCGCGACATTGCCGTCGCCCTCGTCATCAGCGAAAAGACGGTGGCCCGCCACGTCAGCAACATCTTCGCCAAGCTGGCGGTGTCGTCACGCTCGGCGGCCACTGCCCACGCGTATGAACACGGTTTGGTGGATCAGCTCTACACAGAATGACCCATAGCGCGACCGTGGCGACTTTGCACAATTCAGCCGATGTGTCGCCGCACCGACCCGCTTAGCGTGAGACCCATGCCCACCTCCGCGCTTCGCAAGCCGCGCATCGGTCCGTCAACAATGCTCGAGGCCGCCCATGAGCTGGCACCCGTGATAGCAGCGCGAGCCGATGAGATCGAGGCCGGCAGACGCGTGCCGCTCGATCTGGTCGAGCGACTGACCGCAATCGGTTGCTTCCGGATGCTGCGGCCCGTCAGCCACGGCGGTTTCGGCTTCGAACTGGTTTCTGCGCTGCGGGTATATGAGGAGCTCAGCCGGGCTGACGCGTCGGTCGGCTGGATCGTCGCGATCGGTTCGGCGGGCTGGCTGGATCTGAACGGCCTGCCACGACCTACGTTCGACGAGATCTTCGCCGACGACGCCGAGGCCATCGTCGCGGGCGCTTTCAATCCGACCGGCAACGCCCGACCACTCGACGGCGGTTACCGGGTGAGTGGGCGCTGGTCCTTCGCCAGCGGGTGCGAGCATTGCCACTGGATCTTCGCCAACTGTGTCGAGCGTAGTTGCGCCGGCGGGAGCGAAGACGATCCGCCGCAGCTGCGCATCGTCGTGCTGCGACCCGACGCGGTCGACATCGAGGACACCTGGCGGGTTTCGGGCTTGCGCGGCACCGGCAGCCATCACTTCACGATCAACGATGTGTTCGTACCTACCGACCGCAGCTACGCACTGCGCACGGCCCAGCCGAGTGTCGACCAGCCACTGACCCGCATCCCGATCCCGTCCCCACAAGCAATGGTCCTGGCCAGCATCGCGATCGGCATCGCGCGGGGTGCGCTCGACGACATCCTCGACTTGGCGGGCGCCAAGGTGCCGCTGTTCAACAGGTCGGCGCTGGCGACGAACCCGTTGTTCCAGCACCAGCTGGGCACGGCCGACGCTCAACTCAGGGCGGCGCGCGCCCTGTTGTACGGCAAGGCCGCGGCGGCATGGCGAGCCGCGGTCGCCGGCGACTCATTCAACGCCTACCTGCGGGCCGGCATCCGCAGCGCCGCGACATGGGCGACCACCACGGCCACGTCGGTCGTCGACACTGCCTACACGGCGGGGGGTGGCAGCGCGCTATATGACACCAGCCCGCTGCAGCGGCGCCTGCGCGACATCCATGCGGTCACGCAGCACTTCCTGGTGAAACCCGACACGCTGACCACTGCCGGCGCGTTATTCGCCGGCCAGGACATCGACGTCCCCATCTTCTGACGCCGAGCGATCGGGTTGGCTGACTCGTCAGAACCGCCACTCCCCCAACCACAGCACGCTGGCACCGGTCAGCTGCCGCTGGGTCTGATCGAGCACTCCGAGGACCGACCGCGCAAGAACGCCACCGACTGCCTCCGGCAGCGAGGCCGCGGCGGGTTGCGAAGATGCCTTGGGTCGCAACGTCTCACGAAGTGAGGAACCGGGATATCCGGCGATCTTGATCTTGTCGTCCGCATCGAGACCGGCCAGCACCTTGGCGCGCCGGATCGCGGTGCGAAGTCCACCGAGCTCGTCGACCAGACCGCGTTCGGCGGCGTCGGCGCCGGTCCAGACCCGGCCGCGGGCGATCTCGTCGACCGCCGCCACGCTCATGTTCCGTCCCGCGGCGACGCGTGCCACGAAATCGGTGTAGAACAGGTCGGCCTCGGCCTCCACCTGCGCGTGCTGCTCGGCGGTGAACGGGGCATTGACCGACCACGCATCGGCGTTGGCGTTGGTTCGCACCGAGTCGGTGCCGACACCCAGGCGGCCCTTGAGATCGCGCGCGATCAACTTGCCGGTGACCACCCCGATCGAACCGGTGATGGTGCCCGGGTTGGCGACGATCGCATCGGCCGCCATCGACACGTAATAGCCGCCCGACGCCGCGACGGCACCCATCGAGGCCACCACCGGCTTACCCGCGTCACGGGCCCGGACGACTTCGCGCCAGATGGTCTCGGACGCGGTGACCGAACCGCCCGGACTGTCGACCCGCAACACGATGGCCGCCACCTCGTCGTCCGCGGCCGCCTCGCGGAGCGCGGCGGCAATGGTGTCGCCGCCGGCATTGGAGTTCCCGAATGGCGGCACCCGGTGGCCGCCGCGGCCGCTGACGATCGGGCCGTCCAGCGTCACCACCGCGATCGTCGGCTTGGGACTGCGACCCGGTAGCGGCACCGGCGGCAGTTCCGGCCGGTTGGCACGGGCATACCTGGACAGGTACAGCCGAGGTGGGGCGTCCTCGTCGTCAGGGCCCGAGATATCGTGCGCACCGGTCATTTCCGCGATCCGCGCGTACGCCTCGTCCCGGAAGCCGATGCGGTCCACCAGACCGCCGGCAACCGCGTCATCCCGCAGCAGCGGCGCCCGGTCGGCCAGCGAGTCGACGGCTTCCAGTGCGATCCCGCGCGACCCGGCGACCGCCTGCCACACCTGGGCGTGCAGGCTCTCGACCAGTCGGCTGTCGGCTTCCCGGTGCGCATCGGTGTACCGGTCCTGCGTGAAAAGGTTTGCCGCCGACTTGTACTCACCGCGGGCGACGAACTGCGCCTGGAGGCCGGCCTTGTCGAGCGCGTCACGCAGGAACATCGCGTTGGTGGCGAAACCGACCAGCGCGACGGTGCCCGACGGCTGCATCCACACCTCGCCGAATGCCGACGCCAGGTAGTAGGACAAGGTGCCGGGATAGGTCTCGGCCCATGCCAATGACGGCTTGACCGCAGTGAAGGCGTCGATCGCCTCGCGCAGTTCCTGAACCGGGCCCGCGGCGGCGGCCGGTATCTGCACCCGTGCGATCAGGCCCGCCACCCGGTCGTCGGTGGCCGCGCGGTGGATCGCGGCGACCGCCTCACGCAGCAGCAACGGCCGGCGGGTGCCGCTGAGGACGGCCAGCGGGTGCAAGCCGGCGGTTTCCGGCGGCACGCCGTGCAGGTCGAGTTCGAGGATGCAGCCACCGGGGACACCGTGGTGGCGCGCGGTGTCAATGCGGCGCGCGGCCGCACGCAGGTCGTCGACAACGGGCAGGCCGGGCAATAGCGAGAACATGTGATGAGACTACCGACGGCCCCTGACGCCCTACCGACCGGTGATGGCCGTGTGCTCGGGGCAGTAGACGGCGACCGAGGCCTGCAGCAGTCCGCTGGCCTGAGCGCGGGTCAGCCCGTTCGACCGCTGCAGCATGTCTCGGACGCCACGGACCGTCGGCAATGGGTTGACGTTGCCCTTCAGACCCGAGGTGAGCATGTCGCAGATGCGACGACCGGTGGCGGGCAGAGCATCCGGATCGGACTGGATGCCCAACGTGGCCACGGCGTCGACGAACCGGTCGTCGTTCGGGTCGGCCTGCGCCGACGCGGCGCCCTCGACGACACCCAGCCAACTGACGGCGAGTACCGCTGCGCCGATACGGATGGCACGGACGTGGCGTGACAAAGGCCTGCTCCTCCAGATCACAGTCATCGCCGAGCCCGGCGAGGCTTTCGGCGTTGAAGGCGACCTACAGCTCGGTGGCGCTGCCGCCAGCGGCGGTGATCGCCGCACGGGCGCTGCCACTGAACTTGTGCGCGGTCACGTCGACCCGGACGGCCAGCTTGCCGTCGCCGAGCACCTTCACCAGAACGTTCTTACGAACCAGGCCCTTGGCGACCAGCTCGTCGAGCCCGATCGAACCGCCGTCCGGAAACGCCTTGTTCAGGTCGCCGACGTTGACGACGGCGTACTCGGTGCGGAACCGGTTACGGAAACCCTTGAGCTTGGGCAGCCGCATGTGGATCGGCATCTGGCCGCCCTCGAAGGTCGCCGGCACGTTCTTGCGCGCCTTGCTGCCCTTGGTGCCGCGGCCTGCGGTCTTGCCCTTGGACCCCTCGCCGCGGCCCACTCGGGTCTTGGCGGTCTTCGAGCCGGGTGCCGGCTTCAGGTCGTGAAGCTTGATCGTCATGTTGTCTCCACCGCTTCAACCTCGACGAGATGGTGAACAGAATTGATGAGGCCGCGCGTCTGTGCATTGTCCTCTCGGACCACGGACTGGCGGATCTTGCGCAAACCCAGGGTGCGCAGGCTCTCGCGCTGCTTCCAGCGGGCGCCTATGACGCCGCGCACCTGGGTGATCTTGAGTTCCTTCATATTTTCCGGCATGTTCAGGCATTTCCTTCGCGCGCCGCTGCGGCAGCCAGCGCATCGCTCTCCCGACGCGCGCGCAGCATACCCGCCGGCGCGACGTCCTCGATGGGCAGACCACGACGGGCCGCCACCTCCTCGGGACGCTGCAGCAACTTGAGCGCGGCAACGGTGGCGTGCACCACGTTGATCGCATTGTCGCTGCCCAGCGACTTGGCCAGCACGTCGTGCACGCCGGCGCATTCCAGCACCGCGCGGCACGCACCACCGGCGATGACACCGGTACCGGGACTGGCCGGGCGCAGCATCACGACACCGGCAGCGGCCTCGCCCTGCACCGGATGCGTGACGGTCCCACCGATCAGCGGAACCCGGAAGAAGTTCTTGCGTGCTTCTTCGACACCCTTGGCGATCGCGGCCGGGACTTCCTTGGCCTTGCCGTAGCCGACACCTACCATGCCCTTGCCGTCGCCGACGATGACCAGCGCGGTAAAGCTGAACCGGCGGCCGCCCTTGACCACCTTGGAGACGCGGTTGATGGTGACGACACGCTCGAGGTAGTTGCTCTTCTCACCGCGGTCGTCGCGGCCACCGCGGCCACCACGGTCGTCGCGTCCGCCACGGCCACCACGGCCGTCGCGGCCGTCGCGGCCACCACGCTGCACGTCGGTACGCGTGCCGGCGGTGGGGGCGCCGGTATTCGAGGCCATCCCGGCCTCGGTGCCCGAAGTCTGCTCCGCCATCATGCGGTCCTTCCGTTTTCTGTCATCAGAACCTGAGTCCGCTCTCGCGGGCGGCGTCCGCCAGGGCGGCGATCCGACCGCCGTAGGTGTACCCGCCACGGTCGAACACGACCGTCTCGATGCCGGCGGCCTTGGCGCGCTCGGCGATCAGCTGACCGACGCGGACGCTGTGGGCCTTCTTGTCGCCCTCGACCGCGCGCACATCGGCCTCGATGGAGGAGGCCGCGGCGACGGTGGTGCCCGTCAGGTCGTTGACCAACTGGACGTGGATGTGCCGCGAGGAGCGGTTGACCACCAGGCGCGGTCGCTCAGCGGTACCGGCCAGCTTCTTGCGCAGCCGCGCGTGCCGACGAATCCGCGCGACCCGCCGGGTCGCGGAGATGTTCTGTCCCACCGGCTTGCGTGCCTCAGTGGTTGATTCAGCCATTGCTACTTACCTGTCTTTCCGACCTTGCGGCGGATCTGCTCACCCTCGTAGCGGATGCCCTTGCCCTTGTAGGGGTCGTTTTTCCGCAACCGGCGGATGTTCGCCGCGACCTGGCCGACCTTCTGCTTGTCGATTCCGGTGATCGAGAACTTGGTGGCCGTCTCCACCGTGAAGCTGATGCCCTCCGGTGCCGTGATGAGCACCGGGTGGCTGTAGCCCAGGGCGAACTCGAGGTCGCCGCCCTTGGCCACCACACGGTAGCCGACACCGAAGATCTCCATTTTGGTGGTGTAGCCCTCGGTGACTCCGGTGACCAGGTTGGCGATCAATGTCCGGGACAGCCCGTGCAGCGAGCGGTTGCGGCGCTCGTCGTCGGGGCGGGTGACCACGATGGCGCCGTCGTCGTTACGCGCGACGGCGATCGGCTCGGCGACGTCCAGCGTCAGCGTGCCCTTGGGGCCCTGCACCGACAGGTTCTGTCCGGCGATCGTGACGTCGACCCCGGTGGGTACCGGGACCGGCTGCTTACCAATACGCGACATATCTAACCCCTCACCAGACGTACGCGAGGACTTCGCCGCCCACGCCCTGTCGTGCTGCCTGACGGTCGGTGAGCAGACCCGAGGACGTGGAGATGATCGCCACGCCCAGGCCGCCGAGCACCCGCGGCAAGCTGGTGGACTTCGCGTAGACCCGCAGGCCGGGCTTTGACACCCGGCGCAGGCCGGCGATGCTGCGCTCGCGGCTGGGGCCGTACTTGAGCGAGACCACCAACGCCTTGCCCACCCGGGCATCCTCGGTGCGGTAGTCGGTGATGTAACCCTCGCGCTTGAGGATCTCGGCGATGTTCGCCTTGATCTTCGAGTGCGGCAGAGTCACCTCGTCGTGGTACGCCGAGTTGGCGTTACGCAGACGCGTCAAGAAGTCTGCAATCGGATCCGTCATTGTCATGACAGGTGTGTCACCTTCCTCGCGACGGTTCCCCTGGATTTGAGATCCGGGTGGGGGCCTGCCGCGCCCATTGACTGAGTAGAGTCTGTCGGTCTGTTGAACTCGGTTCGGCTTACCAGCTGGACTTCTGCACACCCGGCAGTTCGCCGGCGTGCGCCATTTCGCGCAGGCAGATGCGGCACAGGCCGAACTTGCGGTAGACCGCATGCGGGCGGCCGCACCTGTTGCAGCGCGTGTAACCGCGCACCGCGAACTTCGGCTTCTTGTTGGCCTTGTTGACCAGAGCCTTCTTTGCCATCTGCTCAGTTCTCCTTGAACGGGAAGCCGAGGGCCCGCAGCAGCGCCCGGCCTTCGTCGTCGGTCGTCGCCGAGGTGACGACGGTGATGTCCATGCCGCGGGCCCGGTCGATCGAGTCCACGTCGATCTCGTGGAACATCGACTGCTCGGCCAGCCCGAAGGTGTAGTTGCCGGTGCCGTCGAACTGCTTGGGGCTCAGTCCGCGGAAGTCGCGGATACGCGGCAGCGCGATCGAGATCAGCCGGTCCAGGAACTCCCACATCCGGTCGCCGCGCAACGTCACGCGGGCGCCGATCGGCATCCCCTCACGGAGCTTGAACTGGGC
>CAYLWH010000030.1:0-11744 GCA_964387245.1 uncultured Mycobacterium sp. | reverse complement strand
CGATCGACTTACGGGCCTTGCGGATCTCCGGCTTCTGACCGGTGATCAGCGCGAGATCGTTGACCGCACCGTTGATCAGCTTGGCGTCGCGGGCGGCGTCACCGACACCCATGTTCACGACGACCTTCACCACGCCCGGGATCTGCATCACGTTGGCGTAGTTGAACTCCTTGTTGAGCGCGACCCTGATCTCCTCGCGGTAGCGCTGCTTGAGCCGGGGCTGAACCTTTTCTTCCACGGAAGTCATGCCTGAATATCCTTGCCGTTGGTCTTGGCGATGCGGACGCGCTTGCCGCTCTCCTCGTCGACGCGGTAGCCGACGCGGGTGGGCTTGCCGTCGGAGTCGACGACCATCACGTTGCTCACGTGGATCGACGCTTCCTGGGTCACGATGCCGCCGGACGACGCGCCACGTTCGGTGGCCGAAATCGGGGTGTGCTTCTTGATGCGGTTGACGCCCTGGACGAGCACCCGGTCACGGGTTGGGTAGGCCTGCAGCACCTTGCCCTTGGCGCCCTTGTCCTTACCGGAGACGACGAGCACGGTGTCGCCCTTGTGAACCTTCATTACAAAACCTCCGGGGCCAGCGAGACGATCTTCATGAAGCGCTTGTCGCGCAGCTCGCGGCCAACCGGGCCGAAGATGCGGGTGCCGCGCGGATCGTTGTCGGCCTTGATGATCACGGCCGCGTTCTCGTCGAACTTGATGTAGCTGCCGTCGGCGCGACGGCGTTCCTTCACGGTGCGCACGATGACGGCCTTGACCACGTCACCACGCTTGACGTTGCCACCGGGGATGGCGTCCTTGACGGTCGCCACGATGACGTCACCGATGCCGGCGTAGCGCCGCGACGAACCGCCGAGCACACGGATGCACAAGATCTCCTTGGCGCCCGTGTTGTCGGCGACCTTCAACCGCGATTCCTGCTGAATCACTCGATCTCCCTAAATCTCCCGGTCCGTCGGCGTTTCCTGCCGCCGGCGAACCTGGTTTCCTCGTGTGCACACCAGAACCACCGGCCACCCGAACTCGGGCAGGCCAACAACCTGACGTACGCGGTCTTTGTCACCGAAGGGGCACGCGGGGCTGACACAGGCCAGCCGAGGTCTGCTCACGGCAACCCCCAGAGTCTAGGTGACGAGCGGCAATGCGCCAAATCTGTGCACGTCAGGCCCGCCACTGTACGACCGCGTGGTCAACACCGCAGGTCAGACAACGCACCGGAACCCGATGTGGGTCGTCGCGCTGTCCTGCGACTGCGGCGACCGAGCCGCCGGCCGGTACCGGTGGCAGTACTCCGAGGCACACAGGTGCGAGCCACCCTTGAGGGTCTGGGTGACGGCCGGGTCCGGATCGCGGACCGGCGTGCAACAACCTTGCCCCAGCTCCCCCACCCGGTGCCGGACGCTGTACTCGGTGCTGGTCCACTCCCAGACGTTGCCGATCATGTCCCACAGGTCGAAACCGTTGGCCGGGAAGGTGCCCACCGGCGACGTTCCCACCCAGCTCAGCGCGCCGTCGTTGCGGTACGGGAAGCGGCCCTGCCAGGTGTTGGCCATCAACTCGCCGCCGGGCATGACGTCGTCGCCCCACGCGTACGTGGTGGTGCTCCCGCCCCCCGCCGCGTACTCCCACTCCGGCTCGGTTGGCAGCCGCCGACCCGCCCATTGCGCATAGGCGGCCGCGTCGGGATAGGCGACCTGTACCACGGGGTGATCGAGTCGGTCCTCGAAGGCCCAACTCGTCGACCCCGCCCCGAAGGGTTGGCGCCAGAACGCGCCGGGAACCCAGTCCCACCACTGCCGCCAATCCCGTAGATCGACGGGCCCGGCGCTGGGCCGGAACACCAGCGCACCGGGTATCAGATCAGGGGCCGCAATACCGGGATACAGCGCCGGATCCAGCGGGCGCTCGGCCACCGTCACATACCCGGTGTCGGCGACGAACTCGGCGAACTGCGCATTGGTGACGGGGTGCCGTTCGATCGCGAACCCACGCACCGTCGCGGTGTGGACGGGTGTTTCGTCGGGGTAGAAGCTCTTCGAACCCATCCGGAACGATCCGCCCGACAACTCGATCAGGTCCGTGAGCACCCGTTCAGGCTAGTCCGGCATGCGAATACCAAATTCCGCCGGCATCGACTCTGCCCGCAAACTCGATCGTCGTGACGCACCTTCACCTCCGCCCATCTTCAGGCCCTCGGATCCACCGGCTCATCGACTCGGTACAGTCGCCAATCCGGTTGGCTGTCACCGTCATTGGGAATCTCGAGTTCCAGCGTCGCGGTATCTGACCCGGTTTCGTAGAGGGTCGGGTATCTCTGGTTCAACGCATCGGACGCCCCGCGCCCGGTCGGCGGAACGGCGAGCAGGTATTGGATGCCGTGGTTCGACGGATCGTTGAGCAGTTTGGTGAAGTCACGGTCCGAAGGAACAACGAACGTCCTCGGCCGCTGCGAGGCCGCCACCACCGCGAAGCCGTACACGGTGTCGGTGATCACCGAACTGTCCGGCAGATCGAGATTGTCGAGGTAGTCCGCGATCTTTCGCTCGGTGGAGAAGGTGGCGGCGATCCTGCGCTCGACCGCCTTGCGGGGGTTGGTGTCGTACGGGTCGGGGCGCAGTACCGCTCCCAGGGCGTACTCCTGCGGCGCGAAGTGCGGCAGGCTCATCCCCCACGCCGTCACCGGCAGACCGATCGCGAAAGCCAGTGCGACACCGGCATACCGCCCCCCGGGCCGGGTGCTGGCCAGCCCGCTCGGTTTCGGCGCATACCTGCCGGGCCGCTTGGGTGTCACGAACGGTCCATCGGGCACTGCCAGCATCGCGAGCGTGGCCGCGAAGGGGATCGCCACGATGTAGAAGCGCAGGAAGGGAAACGTCCCTCCGGTGGCGTAGGTGTAGGTCTGGAACGCCAGCACTGCGCCGTACAACAGGATTGGCACCAGCAGCATCGCCCAGTTGGGCCGGCGCCAGCGCAGGAAGCCGGCATAGGCCGCGATGGGAACCAGGGTGGGTGCCAGCAGCGTGATACAGACGGCGGCGAAGGACAGACCGCCGCCGAAGCTGCTCACCGTCGCGCCGCCCGACTGCTCGAGGATCGCCGAGTTGCCGTACTGCGACGTGAACTGCGCGAACGCGTCGCCGGTGATGAGCCAGCTCGCCGCGGCCCATCCGACGAACGCGGCGAATCCGGGCACGCTGACCAGCATCACGTCCAGCAGCGCCCGCTGGAACCGGGGCGCACCGCGCGCTCGGAAATACGTCGTGAAGCCCACCAGGAATCCCGCGGCCGCGACCGTGCCGACCGCGTCGTAACGGGTCAGGTACGCCATCCCCATCGCGATGCCACCCGCGGCCACCAGATGGTGGACGTCGTCGTCGACCATCCACAGCACCAGCCGGCGCACGGCCCAGGTCAGGAAGAAGATGAACGGCGCCTCGCTCATGCCGTTGGAGCCGTAGTAGACGATCATCGGGTTGACGGCGAACAGGGCGGTGATGGCCACCACGTAGCCGCGCGGGAGCCCCCGGTCGCTGCCCATCGAGAAGATCTGCGCCACTGCGCCCGCCATGAACAACGCGGACATCAGCGTCCCCGCGAAGGCCCGCGCGGTCAGGTCGGGCCACAACGGGGTCAAGAGGATCGCGGGTATCTGCACCATTGCGGTCAGTGGTGTGAAGATGAACCCGATCGCGGCCAGGTGCGGCTCCCGGCTGTAGAGCACACTTTCCGACGCCTGGACCCGGGACAGCGCGTCACCGAGGATGAAGCCGTTGCGAACCTGCAGCCAGTAGCCCACCGCCGCGTAGAGAACGAACGTCGCGCCGAACGCGTACCGCTTGCAACGACGGTCGGTGATGCGGCCGGCAGTCACGTCGGCGACTCTGCGGGGGTGGGCGCCGCCGTCGCCAGGCCGTGAAATGTCTTCTCCCAGTACGAGGGATTGCGGATCAGCTGGTAGAGGCCTTTGGCGGCGGCTACGCTCATCAGCAACCAGAACGCGGGGACCGTGAGCGCGGGGACCAGCAGGTCGGCGCGGTCATCCTCGCGCAGCGCGATCATGTTCATGTAGAGCGTGGCGGCGTTTCCGAGGACCAACGCGACGAGCGCCGGAAAGTAGATGTACCAAGGGAACACGGCTCCGACCACTGCGGGCTGGCCCAGGAACCACAGCAGGGTGATGAGCCAGAACACCAGGTTGAGCACCGCGATGATGGGGGTGCCGGCCAGCACCAGGTTGAACCTCAGAAAGCTGCGGGGCCCGAGGGTGCCAAACAGCTTCACGGGCTGCCGGATGTGGACGAGCCAGGTCTGCAGGTAGCCCTTGTACCACCGCGAGCGCTGCCGGATCCAGTTGATCGGATCGCTGTTGGCCTCCTCGAGGGTGGTCGAGTCGATGACCGCGGTGTGGTATCCGGACGCGTCGATCCGCAGCCCGAGGTCGGCGTCCTCGGTCACGTTGAACGGATCCCACGCCCCGATCTCGTCGAGCACGTCCCGGCGCAGATGGTTCGACGTGCCCCCGAGGGGAATCGGCGACGAGGTGCGCATCATGCCTGGCAGCAGATAACCGAACCACAATCCGTACTCGGCAGTGAACCATCCGGTCAGGATGTTCTGGTGCCCGTTGTGGAACACGAGCTTGGCCTGGACACAGGCGATGTTGTCCGGCAGTTTCGCGAACGCGACGGCAACCCGACGAAGCTGCAAGGGCTCCGGGAGATCCTCGGCATCGTAGATCGTGACAAGCTGACCCGTGGCGAAGTGCAGACCGTAGTTGCAGGCCTTGGGTTTGGTGCGCGGCTCGGCCGGCGGCACCAGAACGATGGTGATTAGATCCGATGCGCAGCAGTCTCTGGCGGCTTCGATGGTGATGTCGTCGTCAGCCTCCAGAAGCAGCAGTATCTGCAGCCTTTCGCGCGGGTACTCCAGGGCGGCCATCGCCCCGATCAACTCGCCGACCACCTCCGGCTCGTTGTAGGCGGGCACCAGAATCGTGTAGTCCGGCAGGTCGGCGTCGGGAATCGCGCGGGCCTCGGAGTCGGTGACGACGATCGGACGCGACGACAACCCCTCCTTGAAGATCAGGACGCGATCGGCCATGGTCAGCACGTACCCCAGGGTGCACAAGCCGATGAGAACCACCGCGGTCGTCATCGGCCGCCAGACCGCGAAGCCGATCAACGCCACCAGCAGCGCGACCAGTGTCGGCTTCTGCCAACCGAATACGGCCTTCGAGGCCGATTGCAACGGATGTTCCTCGCGCAGTCCGTTGATGGCACGGTCGAGGGCGTACTCCTTCTCCTCGGCGCCGGCCGTCTCGACCACCCGGGGCCAATACGCGACGGTCACGGTTTTACTCCCAGCGGTTCGAGCTGCGCACGGACCAACCCGTGCGCGAACTGCGAAAGGAGCAGGTCGTCCTTGACATCGACATCTGCGTCGAACACCGCAGAATTACCCCGGAACAGCACCGTGAGCATCGAATTCAGCGTCGACCCCAGTCCGCCGGTTGGCTCCGGGAACGGCGCGTCGTCCTCGTGGTTGTCGACGGCGATGACAAACACCCGCTGTGCGACGGTTCCGTTGGTCCAGACCCACTGCAGGGCATTCCAGGTCACCAGCAGGTCGTCGTCGATGACGGAGACCATGTCGCCCTTGACTCCGTAGCCGAGGTCGACGGGACGGATGGCGCTGAGCCGGACCCCCTCGACCTGGTACAGGACTCGGGCGGGGAACCCCCGCAACGACACCGGCCGGCCGGTGGTCAGGGCGTCGACCATCAGCGTGCGCGGCCGGTCCAACTTGTCGAATTTCGGGTCGCCGGTATCGGCCACCATCTGCTGTCTGACGATGGTCGCGCCGGGACCGTAGATCCTGCGCGCCCACGGGTACTCCCGGATGTCGCGCACGTCCCACCCGGCCGGCGATGTCAGTAGGGCGTCGAATCGCATCGCGTCGATCCGCGCCGGTGGGGCGAAGCCGGTCGAAGGCAGCGGGAACAGGGACACGACGACCGCGACCACCAGGACCGTGCACATGGCCGACCAGACCTGCTTTGCGGCGAGCGGTTCGATCTTGCGCTCGAGAACCCGTTTGGGTGCGCCACGGCGTGCCGCGAGGAACAGAAGAAGCCCGACGAGACAGATTGAGGTGAGCGCGGGTATCAACTGATAGGCCAACAGCGATGCGTGCGGCCACGCGACGGCCATCACCACCATGACCAGCGGACCGACAACCCAGGTGAGAAGACCACCGATCATGCCGCGTTTGACGCTGCGGCCGACGGCGATGCCGGTGGCGGTCGCGGCGATCAGTACAGTGCCGGCGCCTGCGGCCAACTTTCCGCCACCGAGCAGGATCACCAGCATGAAGTACGGCAGCGGAAAGACCATGAGCAGCATCGCCCATACCCACGCGAAGCGCATCACCGGCCGCAGTCCGAACACCGCGATGCTGGCACTGACCACGAACATCCACAGTGCGACGAGATCGAGCCGCAGAAGATCGAAGTACAGCCGGTAACGGGCCAGAAGGACACCTTGCAGCAGCAGCGCCAGTACCAACCCCATCGACCCGACGATCACGTCCGTCTGACGATCGTGTATCGGCAACTCGGTGCGGTTGCGCCTGGCCACTCCGACGGCGGCCAGGATTCCCGCCACGGGCACCGTCCAGACATAGCCGCCCAGCCCGCCGCTGCGCGTCGTGTCGATGACGCTGCGCAGGGACGCGTGGAATGCGAAGACCGTCAGCATGGCGATGTACGCCCAGCGCAGTGTGAGGCGGTAGACCGGGTGTAGGGAACTCAGCCATGGCTCACGTTTGACCACCGGCGGTGACGGTGTCGGCGCGGTGGCAGTCATGTCACTCGCCCGGGGATTTGCGCCGGGAGCGCGCCAGCATCCACACCGCACCGACCGCGACGGCGGCGGCCAGGCCGCCGCCTGCCCACCACCACCATTGCGGTGAGTCCCGTTGCACTGCGGCGCCCTGCAGAGCGGCAGAGCCGACCCCGCCCGGCACCGTGACAGGGTCACGGCCCGGCACGGACACCAATCCGATGCCGTTGAGCGCCGACCAGCGAGCTTCGTCGGCGTGCAGCCAGTCCAGGAGGTCATCGAGTTGCCCGGGGGCACCGCCGTTGGAAGTCGCCACCAGGACGGTGCGGTGGCCGTCGAAGAACGTCTGCAGCGAACCGAATCTCAAAGCCGGCTCGAGGGTCAGCGTGGTCGGATTTCCCTCGTCGTCGAGCACATCCAGCTTCATGGGAATGTTGTCGGGGGCCGCCACCCTCAGCGGGATCTCCGGGTGGTTCCAGCCTTCGGGCGAGATCAGGACGGCGGGGTTGGGCGAAGCGATGGCATCCGCGATGGGCACGACGGCGGTGTCGATGGGCAGCGCGCTCAATCGCTGCAGACCGGCCATGATCAGCACGGCGCGCCGGGTGTCTGCGAAGGCATCGGTGCCGATGCCGACCAGCACACGAGGCATCAGGGCCTGCGGGAGCGACTGGAACCCAAGCGGCACTGGTGGTTTCGCCGGACTGGTGTGAACCACGCTCTCCCCGTCGATGGTGAGCGTGATGGGTTGGAATTCGCCGCACCGACCGGTGTTCCCTGAGATGTTCACCTGCACCGCCAGGGTGGTGTAACGCTGCAGCATGCGGTCGGGAACGTCGATCCACCGATCCACGACGCCACTCGCCTCGGCCGGCCAACGGTCGACCGTCTGGCCGGCGATGGTGGCGACCACCTGCCCACCGATGGGATTCGGCAACGGCGTGTATGAGCCGATCAGATGCACGCGCACGCCGTGCACCGACCTGCCGACCCGGGTCTGGTCGAGGTTGACGCCGACCTGTGGATTGAGCGCTACCGCGTTGACGCCCGGCTGGCCGAGCTCACGGATCGTCGTTTCGTTTCCCGATAGCTGAGGCGTCGGCCGCAGCGGACCCGCCACCGCTTTGGAGCTCAGCGCGAACCGGTCGACGCCACTGGTCAGCAGCCTCGTCTGGTTGGTGAGTTCGTTGGGCGATCCGGAGATCAGCAGCGCCGGCATCGGATCGGGACCGTACAGCGAGACGCCGGCGTCCGGTCCTTGCGAGACGACGATGTGGCGTTCCAGCGGCGCCGACCCACCCGGCGGCGGTGTGCCCGTGTTGGCGAGGGCCGCGACCACGATGTCGGGATTCTGCCGGCCGTAACGGGCGGCCATCGACGTCGCCAACTGGACCACCGCATCGGACTCCGCCTGCGAAGGGTTCTGGCCCGTATAGATCACCAGCCTGCGAAGCACCGGGGGCAGGAAGTCGGCCACCACGGTGGGCACCCGCTCGACACCGGCGAACGTGATCGCGGAGTTGGTGAGCCGAAGCGGGTTCGTCGGGTCGAGGCAGTACCCCTCGAGCGGTAGCAGGTAGGTGCGGACCAGCAACGCGGCCGAATTTCCGTCCACGCGTACATCATTGAGCGGAATGACCAACGGTCCGCCCTGTGGCGGCAGGTCGACCTGCGCGAGTATCCGATTGTCCTGGCTCACCGTGACGCTGGCACTGCGCACATTGACGGGGAGTTGCACGGTGACGTTAAGAGATTCCGGCTTCATCCCAGACGGAACCGGCACCGTCACCATCACGGTTCCTACCTGGCCGTAGAACAGCAGGTCAGCATCTGAACCGAGGTCACGAAGATTCAGTGTCGGCGAGTTGGCCAACAATGGCGATCCGTCCGGCACCGCGTTCGCTGGAGACGATGTCGGCAACAGCGCCAAGGTCATCACCACAAGTAGTCTGATCAGGGCAAACCTATGAAGGCACATCGCAGGACAGCCTAGACACGCTCGATTTGAGCGCGCAGTACAAATCGCACAATTGTTACTTGCGAGCGGCAAGGTCCGCGGGCTCGTTCGCCAGCCGATGCGAAAGGCAGCTCCAGGCACCACGCAACGGCCCCCGCACACCTGGTGCGAGGAGCCCGGTCAGTGCGGACGAACTACTACTTGGCCCGCTCGAGAACCTCGACCAACCGCCACCGCTTGGTGGCCGAGGTCGGACGGGTCTCCATCAACGAGACCCGGTCGCCGATGCCGGCGTCACCGTTCTCGTCGTGCGCCTTGACCTTCTTGGTGGTGCGGATGATCTTGCCGTAGAGCGGGTGGCTCTTGCGATCTTCCAACTCGACCACGATGGTCTTCTGCATCTTGTCGCTGACCACGTAGCCGATGACCGTCTTACGACGTCCACGCGGCTTTTCGGTGCGGGGGGTGTGCTTTGGACCGGGCGTGCCGTCGTCCTTTACGTCTGCCATTACGATTCCTCACCTGCGGGTCCGGACGCCAGGCCCAGTTCACGTTCGTTGAGCACGGTGTAGATCCGCGCGATCTGCCGACGGACCGTACGCAGCCGCCGGTTGTTGTCCAATTGGCCGGTGGCCATCTGGAAGCGCAGGTTGAACAGCTCTTCCTTCGACTCGCGCAGCTTTTCGGTCAACTCTTCGTCGGTGAGTTCACGCAGTTCGCCAGCGGATGTTCCCACTGCCATCAGAACTGCTCCTCTCGGGTAACGATGCGTGCCTTGATCGGCAGCTTGTGGATGGCTCGGGTCAGCGCGGCCCGGGCGATTTCTTCGTTGGGGTAGCTCAGTTCGAACAGCACGCGGCCGGGTTTGACGTTGGCCACCCACCACTCCGGCGAGCCCTTGCCCGAACCCATCCGGGTCTCGGCGGGCTTCTTGGTCAGCGGACGGTCCGGGAAGATGTTGATCCACACCTTGCCGCCGCGCTTGATGTGCCGGTTGATGGCGATACGGGCCGACTCGATCTGACGGTTGGTGATGTAGGCGTGCTCCAGGGCCTGGATACCGTAGTCACCAAAGTTCACGGTCGTGCCACCGCTGGCGATGCCACGCTGCCTCGGGTGGTGCTGCTTGCGGTGCTTGACCTTGCGGGGAATAAGCATGACTAGCTCTCCGTAGCTTCCGGCCGGCCAGAATTGGACACAGCCTCGACGGCGGGCGCCTCAGCGGTCAGCGCAACGGCGGACTCCGCAGTCTCCGCTGAGCTTTCACTGGCGGCACGCCCGGCGTCGGTGCTCGTCGCGGTGGTGCCCGATGCGCCGCTGCGGCGCGGGCGGGTGCCGGCCGGGCGCTCCCGGCGCGGGCGGTCGGCGGCGGGTGCGGCGGCGGTCACCTCACGCTTGCCACCGACGATGTCGCCCTTGTAGATCCACACCTTCACACCGATCCGGCCGAAGGTGGTCTTCGCCTCGTACAGGCCGTAGTCGATGTCGGCCCGCAATGTGTGCAGCGGGACACGACCTTCGCGGTAGAACTCCGAGCGGCTCATCTCGGCACCGCCGAGCCGGCCCGAACACTGCACCCGGATGCCCTTGACGTTCGGCTGACGCATCGCCGACTGGATCGCCTTGCGCATCGCGCGACGGAATGCCACGCGATTGCTCAGCTGCTCGGCGACGCCCTGGGCGACCAGCTGCGCCTGGCTCTCGGGGTTCTTCACCTCGAGGATGTTCAGCTGCACCTGCTTACCGGTCAGCTTCTCCAGGTCGGCACGGATCCGGTCGGCCTCGGTACCCCGACGGCCGATCACGATGCCGGGTCGCGCGGTGTGGATGTCGACACGGACCCGGTCACGGGTGCGCTCGATCTCCACGTCGGCGATGCCAGCCCGCTCCAGGCCGGTGGCCAGGAGCTTGCGGATGGCGACGTCTTCCTTGACGTAGTCGGCGTACTGCTTGTCCGCGTACCAGCGGGACTTCCAGTCGGTGGTGATGCCGAGGCGGAAGCCGTGCGGGTTGATCTTCTGGCCCACTAGCGCGAGCCTCCCTTCGAACTGTCAGACGCGGCGGACTTGGATGACGCAGCCTTGCTGCCCTGTGCGCGGCGGGCACGGGCAGCACTGGCCGAAGCGGTTCCCCTGCCGCCGTCCTTGCTGGTCGGCCGGCTCTCGACGATCACCGTGATGTGACTGGTGCGCTTGCGGATCCGGTACGCACGCCCCTGCGCGCGCGGCCGGATGCGCTTGGCCGTCGGACCGCCGTCGGCGTAGACGGTGGCGACCACCAGGGTCGCCGGGTCCAGGCCTTCGTTGTTCTGCGCGTTGGCGGCCGCACTCGCGATCACCTTGGCGACCGGCTCGCTGGCGTCCTGAGGGGCCCAGCGAAGGATGTCGAGCGCCTCGGCCACGGACTTCCCGCGCACCAAGTCGATCACCCGGCGCGCCTTGGTCGGCGAGATGCGCACGAAACGCGCCACCGCCGTGGCGGACGGGTATTCAGTCGTCGTACTCATCAGCAGGTTCCTCTGCTCTTCGCGCGAGCGCTCATCTCACGCACCTTGCTCTTCGCGCAAGCGCTCATCGCCGCTTCGCCTTCCGGTCATCCTTGATGTGACCCTTGAAAGTCCGCGTCGGGGCGAACTCGCCGAGCTTGTGCCCGACCATCGACTCGGTGACGAACACCGGGACATGCTTGCGACCGTCGTGGACGGCGAAGGTGTGACCGATGAAGTCGGGGATGATGGTCGACCGACGGGACCAGGTCTTGATGACCTGCTTGGTGTTCTTCTCGTTCTGGACGTCCACCTTCTTGAGCAGATGGTCGTCGACGAACGGGCCCTTCTTCAGGCTGCGTGGCATCTGTGGCTTCCTTTCCGGGGCCCGACTAGCGCTTGTTCTTGCCGGTGCGCCGGCGTCGGACGATGAGCTTGTCGCTCGGCTTGTTGGGCT
>CAYLWH010000029.1:425-39746 GCA_964387245.1 uncultured Mycobacterium sp. | reverse complement strand
CTACTTCGACAAGACCTGGAAACTCGAAGACGTCACCGCGCTGTGAGGCCGCAACATCGACAAGGAGATCCGCCCGGAGCCGTCCTCGGCGACGCCCAAGACTCATCGCACGAAACGTCAGCAGCATCAGTTCGGCTTAACCCTGATCGCCCAACAATCGCGTTCGTCCAGGTAGTTGCCGGCGCCGTTTAGGCCGCTGAGCTTAGACTTAGGGTCGCAGCCTTGCATCGCGAGAAACCATGAAGCCGGACGGGAAGCACGGCGCAGAAGGTTCGAGCGAGACCACTTAGGTGTCCAAGAGTGGAGCTAAGGGGATTCGAACCCCTGACCTACTCGATGCGAACGAGTCGCGCTACCAACTGCGCCATAGCCCCTTGATCGCTAGCAGGCTACCAGCCCACCAGCCCCAACCTGAAACCAGCGGAATCACTGTCCGGCCGCGCGGGGAAGGTGGACTTCGCGGGCGAACGTCGTGTATTCCAGGTGCTCGAACACGGGATCTTCGTCGTCGATCTCCAGCACCGCCGCGCCCGGCCGCCGCAACCGGGCCGGCACGACATCGAGTTCGCGATCGTCGGTGCTCTCCACACCCTGGCGGGCCCGGGCCACCCGATGCATGCGGCGCCGACGGAGCTGCTCCTCGATGCGCGTCTGCCGGCGCAGGTAGGCCAGGTAGAGCAGCGTGATCACCGAGAGGGTGGCACACGCGTACCAGGCCGCAGGGGTCAACAGGAACGCCGCGGTCGCCGAGGCAATGAGCAGTGCCGCCATGGTGAGCAGAATGCGGGTGCGGAACCGGTATTTGCGTGCACTGACCGCGGCCGCCGTCTTGCTGGCGTAACCGACCGCGTGGGCCGCCCGGCTGCCGGGTTCGTCCGCATCAGGCTCGAGTCCCGAGGTGTCGTCCACGTACTCGTATTCGTCGGCGGTGCCGTCGGGCTCCACTTCGGCCGGTACGGCATGCGCCACCGACTCCACCCCGACGGCTTCCTTCTCGGCTCCCACGGACTCATCGGATTTCGTTTCGGCACTGGCAAATTCGAGCGGCAGTCCTGCAGCCTGGGGTTGGGGCCGGGCCCTTTCGGCAGGCGTCTCGGGCGCGCTGGCGCCCACCGGGAGCGCTCCGGAGTCCTCGTCGACGACATCGACGTCGAGATAGTCGGGTTCGTTCTCTGCGGCAACGGGGGTGACCATGGCCACCGAACGCACCCGGGACGGCTTGCCGGTCACCACCACCGGTCCGGTCTCTTCCTCGTCGAACCCATCGAGATCGTCATCGACCTCCGTGTCCGGTCGCCAGTGCGGGTCGCTGCGGTGTCCGGTAGCTGGTCCGGCACGTTTGATCAGTCGCGTGGCTCTACCGCTGTTGACCACTCGCGTCGCCAACGCGACGTCGCTGGTGCGCCGCACCGTATCGCGTTTGTTGATGAGCATGGGCACCAGCACGAACAGCCAGAGCACCACAAGCGAGATCCAGAGCAACGATTGGGGGATGCTTGGCATGATGGCCTGCTCCTTTCCCCTTCAGGCTAGGCGTGGTGAGCTGCGCAATCAGGGCGACGCGCCGAAGACAATTACACACCTGTAATTCACTGCTGACAAGCACCAGCAGTCCCAAACGCCACATTGGTAACAGTAACCGGTGAGGCTCGCCGCCTGCCCGCGGCCCGCATCACTAATCCCAGCCCGCCCGGCCTGCGCGTACCAATGTCCCGGCCACCGAGCCCGCCACCTCCTCGACGGTCAACGCGACTAGGAGGTGATCACGCCATGCCCCGTCCACCTCGAGGTAGCGCCGCAGCAGACCTTCCTCGCGGAAGCCGGCCTTCGCCAGCACCTTGCGGCTGGCCACGTTCTCCGGTCTGACCGTCGCCTCCACGCGGTGCAGCATCACCGATCCGAAACAGTGGTCCAACCCCAGTGCCAGCGCGGCGGTGGCGACTCCCCCGCCGGTGACCGCGCTATGAACCCAGTAGCCGATCCACGCTGAACGAAGTGCGCCGTGGGTGACATTGCCGATGGTCAGTTGCCCGCGGAACCGGCCGTCGACCTCGATCGCATACGGCAGCATCCGGCCGCGCCGCGCTTCGGCCCGTGCGCTCGAACACACCGAAGGCCATGACGAAGCCGAATGCCGCACACTCCAATCCGACTCGGCACTCGGTTCCCACGGCTGTAGCAAATCCCGGTCGGTGATTCGGGCACGGCTCCACTGGCCACCGTCGCGCATCCGGACCGGACGCAGCCGCACTACGCCGGCGGCCACCCGCAAGGGACCGACCGAGTTGGGCCAGCCGGGGTGCACGGCACCGGAGCCGAACAAGTTCACGTGGTTCAGCCGCGCTGGGCCAGGAACGCGACATCGACGGATTCGCCGGTACGGACCTGCTCTGCCTCGCCGGGAACGATCACCAGACAGTTCGCCTCCGCCAGCGTCGCCAGCAGGTGCGACGACCCACCGGGCAGTCCGCCCAACGCCTGCACCAGATACTCGCCGGTGTCCTGGTCGCGCATCAACTGACCGCGCAGGTAACCCTTGCGTCCGCGCACCGACTCGATAGGGGCCAGCGTGCGGGCGCGGATCACCCGCCGCATCGGTTGACGTTTGCCCAGCGACAACCTGATCAGGGGACGGACCATGACCTCGAACACCACCAGTGCGCTCACCGGGTTGGCGGGCAGCAGGAACACCGGCACCCGGTCGGTGCCGAGCTGGCCGAAACCCTGCACCGAGCCCGGATGCATGGCGATCCGGGTGACCTCCATGTCGCCGAGCTCCGAGAGCACGGCACGGACGGCCTCGGCAGCCACTCCCCCCACCGCTCCCGCGATCACCACCACCTCGGACCGGCTCAACTGACCTTCGACCGCTTCGCGCAGCTTCGTCGGATCGTTGTCGACGATGCCCACCCGGCTGACCTCGGCGCCGGCGTCGCGGCCGGCGGCGGCGAGCGCGTAGGAGTTGACGTCGTACACCTGCCCGTTGCCCGGTGTCCGGGAGATGTCGACGAGTTCACCACCCACGCTCATCACCGACAACCGCGGCCGCGGATGCACGAGAACGCGTTCGCGTCCGACCGCCGCCAGCAGACCCACCTGCGCCGGCCCGATGACGGTCCCGGCCCGCACGGCGACGTCGCCGGGTTGCACGTCGTCGCCGGCGCGGCGTACGTAGGCGCCCGAGCGCACTCCGCGTAACACCTTCACCCGCGACCCGCCGCCGTCGGTCCACCGCAGCGGCAGCACCGCATCGGCCAACGTCGGCATCGGCGCACCCGTCTGCACCCGAACAGCCTGTTTCGGCTGCAGCCGCGTCGGCGTGCGAGCACCCGCCTCGATGGAACTGATCACCGGCAGGCTCAGTTGGCCGGCGGCGCCAGCCTCGGCGGCGCTGTCACCGCCTGACCCGAGCACGTCCACGCTGCGGACCGCATACCCGTCGATTGCGGCCTGGTCGAATCCCGGCAGGGGGCGCTGGGTCACGACCTCTTCGGCGCACATCAGGCCCTGCGCCTCGGCGATGGCCACCTGTACGGGCCTCGGGGCCACGGCCGCCGCCTGCACACGGGCCTGTTGCTCTTCCACCGAACGCACAATGCGCCTTTCTGCCCTTGAGGACTGGCCGGAGCACCGGGTCACCGGAGGCCGACGCGCGCCTACTGCTCGATCAGGCCCAATCGCTCCACCAGCCACCGGCGCAGGTCCGGGCCATAGTCATCACGATCCAGAGCGAAGTCAACCGCAGCCTTGAGGTAGCCGCCGGGATTTCCCAGGTCGTGTCGGGAGCCACGGTGCACCACCACATGGACGGGGTGGCCCTCCGCGATGAGAAGCGCGATGGCGTCGGTGAGCTGGATCTCCCCACCCACTCCCCGGTCGACCCGCTTCAGCGCATCGAAGATCGCCCGGTCCAGCACATAGCGCCCGGCCGCGGCATACGGCGACGGAGCATCCCCGGCCTTGGGTTTCTCCACCATGCCGTTGACCTTCAGCACGTTCGGATTCACCGCGTCCGGCACGACCTCGACGTCGAACACGCCGTACGCGCTGATCTCGTCGTCGGGCACCTCGATTGCGCACAGTACCGAGCCGCCGCGCTTGGCCCGCACCCTGGACATGATCTCCAGCACACCGGTCGGCAGCACCAGGTCGTCAGGCAGCAGGACGGCGACCGCGTCTTCGTCCGGCGACAACACCGGCTCGACGCACAGCACCGCATGCCCCAGACCCAACGGCTCGGACTGAATCACCTTCTCGACCTTGATCAGGGCCGGCGCCCGGCGCACCTTCTCCAGCATGCGGTACTTGCCGCGGGCCTCCAGGGTGCCCTCGAGCACCAGGTCCTCGACGAAGTGCGCGACGACACCGTCCTTGCCTTCCGAAGTGACTATCACCAGACGCTCGGCGCCTGCGGCCGCGGCCTCGGCGGCTACCAGTTCGATCCCCGGGGTGTCGACCACCGGCAGCAACTCTTTCGGCACCGTCTTCGTAGCCGGTAGAAAACGGGTGCCCAGACCGGCCGCCGGCACGATGGCCGTGCGTGGAATGGGAACCAGAGGGCTGTTCATCGATAACACTTTAACCGTATTGTGACCTTCCACTCACAGTGCCATTGTTGTCCGGACCATGGACACAGCAAAAGAGCAGTTGAGGCGGCGGCTGATCGCGGCCCGACGCAATCTCGGCGAATCCGTTCGCGCCGCCGAAGCGGACGCCCTCACCAGCCACGTCGACGACCTCACCGGATCGGGTGTGGTCTGCGCCTATGTCCCGGTCGGATCGGAGCCGGGCTCGGTGGCGATGCTCGACGCGCTGCACCGGGCCGGCGCCAGGGTGCTGCTGCCGGTCGCCACCACCGCGCGCGGCGGCATACCGCTCCCGCTGTCCTGGGGGCAGTACCGTCCCGGAAAACTGGTGGCGGCACGGTTCGGCCTGCTCGAGCCCGACCTGCCGCACCTTCCCCCCACCGCACTGGCGGACGCGCTCCTGGTGCTGGTACCGGCGCTAGCCGTCGACCGGCGCGGTGTCCGCCTGGGCCGGGGCGCGGGTTTCTACGACCGGTCACTGCCGCTGCGGGATCCGGCAGCGCGGGTGATTGCCGTCGTCCGCGATGACGAACTGCTCGACGAGGTTCCCACCGAAGCGCACGACGTCCGGATGACTCACGCGCTGACGCCGGGGCACGGCGTGGTGGCACTCGGCTAACAGCCGTTCAGGACCGCCGCCATCGCCGGCAAGGGGTGGGAATGACGCGGGACACGTAGCGGTTCTAGCACTTGACACGGTAGAGTGCTAACAAGTCTTGACCTTTCCCGGAGGTTTTCGTGCCCACCTACAGCTATGCGTGCACCGAATGCGACGATCGCTTCGACGCGGTGCAGACGTTCAGTGACGACGCCCTGACCACGTGCGCAAAGTGCACCGGCCGGCTGCGCAAGCTGTTCAACTCCGTGGGCGTGGTGTTCAAGGGCAGCGGCTTCTACCGGACCGACAGCCGCGAAGCCGGCAAGAGCGCGTCGAGCGTCCCGAGTGGCAGCTCCGAGTCGTCGACTTCGGCGAGCACCGACAAGTCGGCCGGCTCCTCCGAGAAGAGCGCCAGCGGCGCGAAGTCCAGCAGCACCGGCGAGAAGAACTCGACATCCGCCCCGGCCGCCGCCGCCAGCTGAGCCACCACGTTATCCACAGGCGCACCACGGCCGCGCACCGAACCGGCCTGCCATTGCCTACCGTGACGGCATGGCCCGGACCGAGTCGCTCAACCCGACATCCCTGACCAGGCTGCGCCATGCGCTGCAACCCGACTGGGTGCACACTGTGGCAGCCCGCCGGGTGGCCGCCGGGCTGCTGGTGGTTCTGGCCGCAGTGGCCGCGCTGCGCACCGACCCGCGCGGCGAATACCGCCCGGCCATCGTTGCCGCCCGCGATCTGAGCCCCGGACAGCCATTGACCCACGACGACATCCGGATCGAAAACCATTTGGCGGCAACACTTCCCGACGGCACGCAGTCAGACACCGACGCAGTTTCCGGTGCGACGGTCGCCGGCCCGGTTCGCCGCGGCGAGGTCATCACCGACGTTCGATTGCTCGGTGCCCGACTCGCGCAATCCGCGGCCGGCCCCGACGCTCGCGTCGTTCCGCTACACCTCGCCGACAACGCCGTTCTCGATCTGGTTCGCACCGGCGACGTGGTGGACGTCCTGGCCGCACCGCACGCGGATGCCGGCGCGTCCCCCCGCGTGATCGCCACCAACGCGATCGTCGTGTCGGTTTCAGCCCGGCCGAGTTCCCCGACGGCGGCGCTCGACCGGGTGGTCCTGGTCGCGCTTCCTGTCACCGCCGCCAACGCCGTCGCCGGGGCTTCCCTGGTGCAGGCGGTCACCCTCACGCTGCACTGACGACTCCGGCGATCCCGGCTACTGGTCCTTGTAGCCTTCGGGGTGGTCCGCGATACGGCTGACGTGCTTGCCGCCCAGCTCGGCCTCGGCGCCCTGCTGAAGCAGGTCGCGAATCTCGGTCAGCAGTGTCAGTTGCGTCTCTTCTTCCTCGACCTTGCTGTCAATCGCCTTGATCTTCTTGAACGGCACGACGATGATGAAGTAGATGACGGCGGCGACGATCAGGAAGTTGATCGTCGCGGTGATCACCGCATTCAGGTCGATGTAGACGTCGTCGCCCAGCGGTATCCGCAGAAAGCCGTACTCCGAGTCCGGGGTGGCTCCGATCCGGCTGATCAGCGGCTGAACCACCTTGTCGGTGAAGGCCGTCACGACGGCGGTGAAGGCGGCACCGATGATGACGGCGGTCGCCAGGTCGATGACGTTGCCCCGGGCGATGAACTCTCTGAACCCCTTCAGCATGGGGATGGACCTTTCTGTTGCGGGGGATGTGACCGTGCCGAACAGAGGTTAGCCGGATGGCACAATTGCGGCGGGTTCAGGGTGCGGTCACCGCGGCTGCGCCTCGGATACCCGTTTTGAATTCTGCGAAGGCACAATCCCGCGACAACAATCGCGACCTACGAAATCGGCCCCCTGCCGAGAGAGGCAGGGGGCCGATTGATCACGAATGCTCAGTTGTACGGGTGGATAGGTCCAAGCCAGTTCGGATGGTGTTGACCGGCCGTCACGGCCGACTTGTCCTCCATCGTCGGCCCGCCGCCCCACCACGCGTACGCGGGGGAGGGCGGCTCGAACCGCGGAGAGCTCCGGATGCACGGGGCGACGTTGCATGGCCCGACCTGGGCGGACACGAGGCCGTCCGACGCCCCGGGCACACCCTGAATCGCGGGGACGCGAACGCCGCCGTCCGGCGTGCCTCCCGAAGGGTCCGTGAAGGCGTCGGCAGCGGCAATGCCGCTGCCCGCTGTCATCAGGGTGACCACCGCTGCGGCGGTGCCGAATCCCACGGCGACCAGCTTGCGTGAATGTCCAGCCACTGCGGCCTGCCCTTCTCTGTCGACGCGGCTTTGCTTGTGCAACAGCCTATCAGCAACCGCATCGACGTGTGCGGCGACCGGCTTCGATTGACGTTCGGCAGGTGCAGGACGAAAGCGGCCCCCGGCAGGTGCCGGGGGCCGCCTTCGTTCCAACAACGGTCAGTTCATGTTCCACGGCTCGCCGTAGGTGGTGACGCTGTCACCGGTGGACGCGATCAGCCGCGCATAGGGACGCAGCAGCACCCCGCCGGCCGCGCCGGTTACCGTGCCGTGCGCGTTGGACACCGCCACGGCACCGCTGGCACCCGCCACGTCCACCGAGAAGGTGGCGACCTCCTGGATACCCGGGCCGTTGCCCAGGTTGGCGCTGATCGACGCGCCCGGGAGCAACGGCGGGGTCGCGATCCCGAACGGGGTGGCGGGACTCCAGCCGCTGTCGAACGCGATATTCGGGGTGGTGTAGCTGAAGTTGATGCCCACGCCCAGCGACCACGGGAAGCCGATCTGATAACCCAGTTCCAGGGTGCCCTCGAAGTCGTCTGCACCGTCACCGGCCACCGCGTACACCGCCCTGCCCGAATGGAACCACTCACGGGTCAGCCGGTTGCGGTCGAGCGGGAACACACCGTTGAGGAACGTGTCCCACTGCTGAATGGTCAGGGTCCGACCCTGCCCGTCCACCAGGCTCAGCTCATTGTCCAAGCCGGCATGAGAGGTGCCCGAGCCGACGAACAACGCCGCCACCGCAGCGATGACCGCCACCAGCACCCGACTGAAAACCTTCATGATCTCCTCTTAGCTGTCGGCGGTGACCCGGAGTTCACCGATCGTTAGTTCGTGCCCGGGTCCACATGCTGACACCGCACACCGGGTAAGACTGCCCAAATGAGAAGCCTCACATGCTGCTCTTACCTTTGGCTCATCGTTGATGACACGAGGAACATAACGGGACGGCATCGTCCCGGCAACGCGGACACCCCGTCACGATACCCCAAACCCCCGCTCGAATAGTTTGCTGTGCGTCGGCCATCACCAGGCTCACGGCCGCTTCCCCTGCCTTGGGCCACGGCGCGACGAAATGCCGACGATCCGCACCGCAGTTGCGAAACGACATCCGAGATGAGGGCGCTTTGGGCTGATTACCAGCAGGTACGCATCAGAAGTGATGTGGAGGAACGTTGTCCCGCAACCATTGTTCGCGCTCCGACTCGTCGCGGATGGCATCCGGATCCCGTTCGCCAGACGACTCCTGCGGTAACGCCGGACCAATCGCCTTGTTAACTGAGCCTTGTCTTGGATGCGATCTTCCCATCACAAAATGCTACAACTGTGACGAAGATCACAATTTGCATGGCTCCACTGTGCGAACCCTATTAACGCATAACGGTGTGCGTAAATTTGCGACGATTGCAGCATCGGGTGAAATTCGGCCGCAGGCCGGAATCAGATTTCGAGGCTCGACAGCTGCCCGATGATGTGCGCGGCCAGCGGGTTCAACGTCGCCATGCCGTCACGCACGGCGGAACGTGAGCCGGCGATGTTGACCAGCAAGGTGCTGCCCGAGATGCCGGCCAGCCCCCGGGAGAGACCGGCGTCGCTGATGCCCGCGGACAGCCCGGAAGCGCGCAGCGCTTCCGCGATCCCGAGCAACTCCCGGTCCAACAACTCCCGGGTGGCCTCGGGCGTCACGTCCCTCGGTGTCACACCCGTGCCACCGACCGAAACCACCAGATCGACGCCGCCGATCACCGCGGTGTTCAATGCGTTCCGGATCTCGACCTCGTCGCCCGCCACCACCACGACGCCGTCGACCACGAACCCCGCCTCGGTGAGCAGCTCGGTGACCAATGGTCCGCTGTGGTCCTCTTCGCCGTGTGCGCTGCGATCGTCGACGACAACAACCAGCGCCCTACCCACCAGTTCGACAGGCTGTTCCATGAAAGCCACCGTATATGCGGCCACCCACGACGGTGCAGCCAGTCTGGTCACTGCGCGGCCTTGCCCAGCGTCACCTCGAGGGTCTGCGGGTCTCCCGAGCCGTCCCGATATGTCAGCGTCAACTTCTCACCCGGCGCCCGGGACCGGACCGCCGCCACCAGCGCATCGGAGCTGCCGATCACCCGATCGTCGACCTTGGTGATGATCACGCCAGAGGGCAGGCCCGCCGCTGCCGCCGCGCCACCCTGGGTGACCTCGACGATCTTGGCGCCGTTGGTGGTCCGGTCGTTGCTGACCTGCACGCCCAACGACGCATGGGAGGCAGTGCCGGTGCTGATCAATTCGTCGGCGATGCGCTTGGCCTGATCGACAGGGATGGCGAAGCCGAGCCCGATGGAACCGCTCTGCGCGTCCCGCGCGTCGCCGCCCAGGGTGGCGATGGCGGAGTTGACGCCGATGAGCTCGCCGTTCATGTTCACCAGCGCTCCTCCGGAGTTGCCGGGATTGATGGCCGCATCGGTCTGGATGGCGTCCAGCACGGTGTTCTGGTTGCCGGCGTCACCCGCGGTGGAGACCGGCCGGTTCAACGCGCTGACGATGCCGGTGGTGACGGTGCCCTCGAGGCCCAGCGGCGAACCGATGGCGACGACGTCCTGGCCGACCCGAAGGCTCGCCGAGGATCCGAGGGTGATCGGCGTCAGCCCGGACACGTCGTCCGCTTTGATCACCGCGATGTCGCTGGCCGGGTCCGTGCCCACCACCGTGAACGACGTGGTGCGACCATCGGCGAAGGTCACCGTGGTGACCGGCTTGCCGTCAGCCCGGGAACCCGGACCGGCCGGGCCGCCAGGGCCGAGCGGGGAGTCAGGTCCGGCTCCGGGGGCCCGAGGGTTGCCGGTTGCCGCGGCGATGACGTGATTGTTGGTCAGGATCAACCCGTCCGCCGACAGGATGATGCCGGAGCCCTCCTCGTTCGCGCGGCCGAGATCGGTCTCCAACTTGACCACGCTGGGCACCACCTTTGCCGCGACCTGTTCGACCGAACCGGGTGGCACGTTGGCGGCCGGGACGCTGGGCGCCGAGCCCGCAGACCCCCCCGTCGAGTAGCTGGGCACGTAGTCCGGTCTGGCCAGCAACGCCACCCCGCCGCCGATGCCGGCCGAGACCACCGCGACGGCCAACGCGCCGGCCGTCAAAGCCCCTGCGCGAGAACGTTTCCGGGGTGCCGGTGCCGCGTGCTGCGGTCCGGCTCCATACGGATCGTAGGTAGGCGGCTGCCCGGGGTTCTGCGCGGTGGCATAGCGCCAGTCGTACGGCTGCCGGTACTGGCCCGGATACACCGGTGGGACGGGCTGAATCGGATCAGCGCGATGACCCGGGCGCTGCGGATGCGCCGGGTATCTGGGGTCGTTCGTCATCGGGGCTACGTACGTCCTTTTCAATCGTGTGCGGCCGGACCTCCAGGCCCGGCCGCATCATCTAGCGAAAGCGTTGCCATCACCTTGCCCCCATCGACTGAGAATCCACTGAGATGACACCCAGTTTCGGCGATGACTTTTCCGTCGTGTCGGCGACGCTGCCGGATTGGTCATACCCCGATGGGGCCACGGGATAAACCGGCTGTCCGGGCAGCCAGACGTAGATGGACGCACCCGGGGGCCGGCCACCCGGCACGGTGTCCTCGACGCGCAGCGCCCCACCATGTTTGAGCACAACCTGCGCAACGATCGCCAAACCGAGGCCGGAACCGGGCATCGCACGCGCGGCGTCGGATCGGTAGAACCGTTCGAATACCAACCGCCGTTCCTCCGGCGGGATTCCCGGCCCGTGGTCGGCGACCACGAGTTCGGCATGCGACTCGTCGGCCCGCGTCAAACGCACCGACACCCGCCCGCCCGCCGGACTCCATTTGGCGGCATTGTCGAGCAGGTTCAGCACCGCCCGCGACAACCCGGCGGCATCGCCGAACACCTGCCACGGTTCGATGTGCACATCGAACTGGATGTCGTTGCGGCGCCGCCGAACTCGTTCCAGACAGCGATCCACCACCTCGGCCATGTCCACCTGCTCGTGCACCACGCCCCCGGCGTCGTCACGGGACAGGTCGACGAGATCGCCCACCAGCGTCGACATCTCCTCGATCTGACCGATCACATCGGTACGCAGGTCGGCCAGATCGGCTTCCGGGATCGGCGGTGCACCGGGCGCCATGGAAGCCATCAGCAGTTCGACGTTGGTACGCAGCGAGGTCAACGGAGTGCGGAGTTCATGCCCGGCGTCGGTGACGAGTCGGGCTTGGCGCTCCCGCGATTCGGCCAGCGCGCGCAGCATCATGTTGAACGCCTCGGTCAGTCTGGCGAGTTCGTCGCTGCCGAACACCGGGATCGGACGCAGGTCATCGGTGCGGGCCACCCGTTCGGCCGCTTCGGTCAACCGGGCGACCGGACGCAGCCCGGTTCGGGTCACCATGCCGCCTGCCACCGCCGCGACCGCCAGGCCGATACCGCCGACGACGAGCAGCACCCAACGCAGCTTGTTGATGACCGCCTTGGTGGGGACCAGACTCTTGGAGATCAACAGCGTGCTGTCGTTGGGCAGGTGCACGGCAAGTACCCGCTGATTCAGCGCGGTACGCCGCGACATGAACAGATCGCCACGGATGACTGCCTTCTCCGCCTCGCCGACCGGCAGCGTCTGGCCCTGCTGATTGGCGGTGTAGATCGACCGGCCGGGGATGACCAGCATGGCGTTGACGTCGGAGTAGGCGGTGCCCTCGATCGCCTTGCCCGGATCGGCGGACAACGACCCGCTGGCGATCAGCAACTGGGCCCGGCTCTGCAACTGATTGTCGATGTCCTCGTGCAGCGCCGCGTACACCACCGCGTATACGACGGTCGCGACCAGCACCACCACCATCGCCACCATGGACATCGCCAGTAGCATCACCCGCCATCGCAGCGACAGCGATGTGGTGTCGCGCAGCGGTGCCAGCTGGCCCGCGGCGGACCCGGATATCACGGTGGCGTCTCGCGCAGCACATAACCCACTCCGCGCACGGTGTGGATCAGCCGCGGCTCGCCTCCCGCCTCGGTTTTGCGGCGCAGGTAACCGACATAGACCTCGAGTGCGTTACCCGAGGTCGGGAAGTCGAACCCCCACACTTCCTCGAGGATGCGGCTGCGGGTGAGCACCCGACGCGGGTTGGCGATCAGCATCTCCAGCAGGGCGAACTCGGTACGGGTCAGGCTGATCTGCCGCTTTCCGCGGGTCACCTCCCGGGTCACCGGGTCGAGCGCGAGGTCCGCGAACGTCATCGCCGCCAATTCGGCTTTGTCGTCGGGACCGGTGCGGCGCAGCAGCGCCCGCATCCTCGCCAGCAGTTCCTCCAGCGCGAACGGCTTGGGCAGGTAGTCGTCGGCGCCGGCGTCGAGCCCGGCAACGCGCTCGGAAACCGAATCCCGCGCGGTCAGCACCAGAATCGGCAGATCGTCCCCGGTGCTGCGCAGCTGCCGGCACACCTCGAGGCCGTCGAGCCTCGGCATCAGCACGTCGAGCACCACCGCATCGGGCCGGTCGGACGCGATCGAACTGAGCGCCTCGACGCCGTCCTCCGCGAGTGACACCGAATAGCCGTTGAAGGACAAGGACCGGCGCAGCGACTCGCGCACCGCGCGATCATCGTCAACGACAAGAATTCGCACGCCCACCAGTGTTATCCCAACGCCTGAGATCAGGCTGAGAGGCGCGCGGGAGCGGCGAACAACGGCGCCGACAACACGTCAGCCTGCCCGGTGTCTAAGCCGGATTCAGCGTTTGTCGAGATCGATAAGGCCGAGTCGAGCCGCTTTCAGCAGGCGGCGCGGCACCTTGTGCTGCCGACCCGCGACGGTCACGTTGACCAGGCCGGTGGCCTCGGCCTTCCACTGCGCACGACGGCTACGGGTGTTCGCACGCGACATCCTCCGCTTGGGCACAGCCATGACGTACATCTCCTTGCTCTGGGTTCGCCGCGCCAAAGCCTGGGGCGCTGGGCGGCGACAGTTGCCCTTCAAGATAGCCGGTGACCTGCGTCGGCTCCAAAACGTCAGGGTGGAAGGCCGGCACCATCACCCTGGACCAGCTGACCGCCCGCCGCGACAAGCTGTTCAACGAAACTCAATCCGCCCAGGAGAAAGAGGACTGGACCGCCTACTGCAAGTCCATCGATGACATGCGGGCCGAACTCGGGCTGTAGTCCCCGCGACCGCCGAGCGTCGTCTTGTTGACACGTTGCCCCAGGGCAGGGTGTCAACATCTCGCCTCTCGGGCAAATTCAACGACCTGTCCCGCCGCCCTTGACGTGGTACCGCCGGTACCCAGTAACCTACCGGTTGGTTGGTCACAGTCGACGGACAGGAGTGCGGGTGACGTCTGCGGTGCGCATCGGCAACTGTTCGGGCTTCTACGGCGATCGCCACGCAGCCATGCGAGAGATGCTCACCGGCGGTGAACTGGACTACCTGACCGGGGATTATCTCGCCGAACTGACGATGCTGATCCTGGGCCGCGACCGGATGAAGAACCCCGACCGGGGCTACGCCAAGACGTTTCTCACCCAACTCGAGGAAAGCCTGGGGCTGGCCCGGGACAGGGGCGTGCGCATCGTCGCCAATGCCGGCGGCCTGAACCCCGCTGGACTGGCCGCCGCCGTACGCGCACTGGCTGATCGCCTCGGCATCGCCGTCAACGTCGCCCACGTCGAGGGCGACGACCTGCTCTCCCGCGCCGGAGAACTCGGACTTGGCGCGCCGCTCACGGCCAACGCCTACCTGGGCGCCTGGGGAATCGTGGACTGCCTCGACAGCGGAGCGGACGTGGTGGTCACCGGCAGGGTCACCGACGCGTCGGTGATCGTGGGCCCGGCCGCCGCACACTTCGGCTGGGGCCGAACCGATTACGACCAGCTTGCCGGCGCCGTGGTCGCGGGCCACGTCATCGAGTGCGGCACCCAGGCAACCGGCGGCAACTTCGCCTTCTTCACCGAAGTGCCGGATCTGCGGCACCTAGGTTTCCCGTTGGCCGAGATCCATCCCGACGGTTCCTCGGTGATCACCAAGCACCCCGGCACTTCCGGCACGGTCAGCACCGACACCGTCACCGCCCAGTTGCTCTACGAGATCACCGGCGCACGGTACGCCAATCCGGACGTCACCGCGCGGATGGACAGCGTCGCGCTCGCCACGGACGGACCGGACCGGGTGGTGATCAGCGGCGTCACGGGGGAACCGCCGCCGCCGACGCTGAAGGTGTCGCTCAACAGCATCGGCGGGTTCCGCAACGAGATGACGTTCGTGCTCACCGGGCTCGACATCGAGGCCAAGGCGGAACTGGTGCGTCACCAGCTGGAGGCCGGGCTTTCCGTCAGGCCCGCCGAGCTGAAGTGGACGCTGGCCCGCACCGACCATCCCGACGCCGATACCGAGGAAGCCGCCAGCGCGCTGCTGCACTGCGTGGTGCGCGATCCCGACGCCGCCGCCGTGGGACGCCAATTCTCTGCTGCAGCAATCGAACTCGCGCTGGCGAGTTATCCGGGTTTCACCGTCACCGCACCGCCGGGCGACGGTCGGATTTACGGCGTGTTCACCGCCGGCTACGTCGATGCGGGCGCGGTCGCCCACGTCGCGGTACACGCCGACGGCACTCGTGCCGAAATCGCGGCGGCTTCCGAGACGCGCGAGTTGGTGCCGGTCGCCGATCCGGTGCTGCCCGGCCCACCACCGAGTGGGCCGACGAAACACACAGCGCTCGGAACCATCGCCGGCGCCCGCAGCGGGGACAAGGGCGGTTCGGCCAATGTCGGCCTCTGGGTGCGCACCGACGAGCAGTGGCGCTGGCTGGCCCATACCCTGACCGTCGCGAAACTCAGGGAACTGCTACCCGAGGCGGCCGAACTGGTCGTCACCCGGCACCTGCTGCCGAATCTTCGGGCGGTCAACTTCGTCATCGACGGAATCCTCGGTCGGGGCGTGGCCCACAACGCGCGTTTCGATCCGCAGGCAAAGGGACTGGGCGAATGGCTGCGCAGCCGGCACCTCGACATTCCGGAGGCACTTCTACCGTGAGCATCTGGATCACACCCGAGCGCAACGCCCTGCGAAAGACGGTGCGCGCCTTCGCCGAGCGCGAGATCGCACCGCACATCGACGAATGGGAGCGGATCGGCGAGCTGCCGCGCGATCTGCACCGCAAGGCAGCCGATGCGGGCCTGCTCGGCGCCGCTTTCCCCGAGTCGGTCGGCGGCGGTGGAGGTGACGGCGCCGACGCCGTCGTCATCTGCGAGGAACTTCATCAATCCGGCAGTCCCGGTGGTGTTTTCGCATCGCTGTTCACCTGCGGGATCGCCGTTCCGCACATGGCGGACACCGGCGACGAGCGATTGATCGAGATGTTCGTCGCACCGACACTGCGGGGCGAGAAGATCGGCGCGCTGGCCATCACCGAGCCCGGCGGCGGCTCCGACGTCGGGCACCTGACCACCCGTGCCGAGCGGGACGGCGACCACTTTGTGGTCAACGGCGCCAAGATGTACATCACCTCCGGTGTGCGCGCCGATTACGTGGTGACGGCGGTGCGCACCGGCGGGGCGGGCGCGGCCGGGGTATCGCTGCTGGTCGTCGAGAAGGGGACACCCGGTTTCGAGGTCACCCGCAAGCTCGACAAGATGGGCTGGCGGTCGTCGGACACCGCCGAACTGTCCTACACCGATGTCCGCGTCCCGGCAGCCAACCTGGTGGGCATCGAGAACTCAGGTTTTATGCAGATCGCCAATGCGTTCGTCGCCGAGCGTATCGGCCTGGCCGCCCAGGCATATTCGAGTGCGCAGCGGTGTCTGGACCTGACGGTGCAATGGTGCCGGAATCGCGAGACTTTCGGCCGGCCGCTGATTTCCCGGCAGTCGGTGCAGAACACCCTGGCCGAGATGGCGCGCCGGATCGACGTGGCCCGGGTGTACGCCCGGCAGGTGGTGGAAAGGCAGTTGATCGGCGAAACCGACCTGATCACCGAGGTCTGCTTTGCCAAGAACACCGCGGTGGAAGCCGGCGAGTGGGTGGTCAACGCGGCGGTGCAGTTGTTCGGCGGAATGGGATACATGTCCGAGTCGGAGATCGAGCGTCAGTACCGCGACATGCGAATCCTGGGTATCGGCGGCGGCACCACCGAGATCCTGACCGGCCTTGCGGCCAAGACCCTTGGATACCGATCATGACGACACCGACCACCACGCCGAGACTGCGGCCAGTGCGAAAAATCCGCCACGCTCTCGCACTCAGAGCAGTCTCGACGACGGGGGTGGCGCGGTGACCGCCCTCAAATCCGCGTTGGATCCCAACGCGCCGGGCTACCGCGCGGCCGCTGACGCGACCATCGCCAAACTGGCGGAGATAGACGTCGAATTCGCCAAGGCTCTTGCCGGCGGCGGAGCCAAGTACGCCGAACGGCATCGGGCCCGCGGCAAGCTGACGGCCCGGATGCGCATCGAGGCGCTCGTCGACCCCGATTCGCCGTTCCTGGAGTTGTGTCCGCTGGCCGGCTACGGCAGCGAATTCCAGGTCGGTGCCAGCGCGGTCACCGGGATCGGTGCGGTCGAGGGTGTCGAGTGCATGCTGGTGGCCAACGACCCGACCGTCAAGGGCGGCACCAGCAATCCTTGGACGCTGCGGAAGGTATTGCGAGCCAATAAAATTGCGATGGAAAATCGGCTGCCGCTGATTTCCCTGGTGGAGTCCGGCGGCGCCGACCTGCCCACCCAGAAAGAGATCTTCATTCCCGGCGGGCAGATGTTCCGGGATCTGACCCGGCTGTCGGCGGCCGGGATCCCGACCATAGCCCTGGTCTTCGGCAACTCCACCGCGGGCGGCGCGTACATCCCAGGCATGTCCGATCACGTCGTGATGATCCGCGAGCGCTCGAAGGTGTTTTTGGCCGGTCCCCCGCTGGTGAAGATGGCCACCGGCGAGGAGTCCGACGACGAGTCGCTTGGCGGAGCCGAAATGCACGCCCGCACGTCGGGTCTCGGTGACTACCTGGCCGTCGACGAACTCGACGCCATCCGCATCGGGCGGCGCATCGTGGCCCGTTTGAACTGGCACAAAGAGGGTCCGGCGCCGCGGCCGTTCACCGCCCCGCAGTATTCGGAGGAGGAATTGCTCGGGATCGTGCCGGCCGATCTGCGCATCCCGTTCGACCCTCGCGAGGTGATCACCCGGACCGTCGACGGGTCGGACTTCGACGAGTTCAAACCGCTCTACGGCGGATCGCTGGTGACCGGCTGGGCAACCCTGCACGGCTATCCACTCGGCATCCTGGCCAACGCCCGCGGTGTGCTGTTCTCCGAGGAGTCCCAGAAGGCCACCCAGTTCATCCAGTTGGCCAACCGCTCCAACACGCCATTGTTGTTCCTGCACAACACCACTGGCTACATGGTCGGCAAGAAGTACGAAGAGGGTGGGATGATCAAGCACGGCTCCATGATGATCAACGCCGTGTCCAACTCGACGGTGCCGCACATCTCGCTGCTGATCGGCGCCTCCTACGGTGCCGGGCACTACGGCATGTGCGGCCGGGCCTACGACCCCCGGTTCCTGTTCGCCTGGCCGAGCGCGAAGTCCGCGGTCATGGGTGGCACGCAGTTGGCCGGTGTGCTCTCGATCGTCAGCCGCGCCGCCGCCGAAGCCCGCGGGCAGACGGTCGACGAGGACGCCGACGCGGCACTGCGGGCGGCGGTCGAGGCGCAGATCGAGGCCGAGTCGCTGCCGATGTTCCTGTCCGGCCGGCTCTACGACGACGGCGTGATCGACCCCAGGGACACCCGCACGGTCCTGGGAATGTGCCTGTCCGCCATCGCCAATGGCCCGATCGAGGGGACGTCGAACTTCGGCGTCTTCCGCATGTAGGGGCTGATCCCTTTGATAAGCCGAGTTCTGGTCGCCAACCGTGGCGAGATCGCCCGACGCGTCTTCGCCACCTGCCGTCGCCTGGGTCTGGGCACGGTCGCCGTCTACACCGGTGCCGACGCGCAGGCGCCCCATGTCGCCGAGGCCGACACGCGGGTCCGGCTCGACGGCACCCGCGGTTACCTCAACATCGACGCGATACTGGCCGCCGCCAAGGCTTCCGGCGCCGACGCCATCCACCCCGGTTACGGATTCCTTTCGGAGAATGCCGATTTCGCCGCCGCGGTCGGGCAGGCGGGACTGATCTGGATAGGACCATCCGTCGAAGCGGTCACGGCGATGGGCTCGAAGATCGAGTCGAAGAAGTTGATGGCCGCCGCCGGTGTGCCGGTTCTCGATGAACTCGACCCCGACACCGTCACCGAGGATCAGCTGCCGGTCCTGGTCAAGGCGTCGGCCGGCGGCGGAGGACGGGGCATGCGTGTGGTCGCCACCCTGGCCGATCTACCCGGAGAAATCGAAGGCGCCCGCCGCGAGGCCATGTCGGCATTCGGCGATGCGACCGTGTTCTGCGAGCGTTACCTGCCCACCGGACACCACGTCGAGGTACAGGTGATGGCCGACGCGCACGGCACGGTGTGGGCCGTCGGGGAGCGGGAATGCTCGATTCAACGCCGGCACCAGAAGATCATCGAGGAGGCCCCGTCGCCGCTCGCCGAACGCATTGCGGGTATGCGCGACAAACTCTTCGACGCCGCCCGACTGGCCGCCGGCGCGATCGGATACACCGGTGCCGGGACGGTCGAGTTCCTCGCCGACGACGCAGGGAACTTCTTCTTCCTCGAGATGAACACCCGGCTGCAGGTTGAACACCCGGTCACCGAGGCCACCACCGGACTGGACCTGGTCGAATTGCAATTTCAGGTCGCCGACGGTCTCCCGCTCGACCCCGAAGCTCCAGCACCGCAAGGATATTCGATCGAAGCCCGATTGTATGCCGAGGATCCCGCCAATCGTTGGCAACCGCAACCCGGCCTCGTCCACCATTTCGATGTGCCGTTGGCGCACACGCAGTTCGAGAGCTCCGGCCGCACCGGTATCCGGGTCGACTCCGGCGTGGTGGACGGTTCGGAGGTGTCGATCCACTACGACCCGATGCTGGCCAAGGTCATCTCCCATGCCCCGACCCGTCGGCAGGCCGCCGCGTTGCTCGCCGACGCGCTGACCCGCACCCGGTTGCACGGCGTGCGGACCAACCGCGATCTGCTGGTAAATGTGTTGCGCCATCCGGCGTTCGGTGACGGCGCCACCGACACCGCGTTCTTCGACACCCACGGACTTGCCGACCTGGCCGCCCCGTTGACCGACGCCGTGGCGGTCCGGCTGTCGGCAGTGGCGGCGGCGGTCGCTGATGCAGCCCACAACCGCAGCACCGCAACGGTTTTCCCGGGAGTGCCGAGTGGCTGGCGTAACCTGCCGTCGGCCAACCAGGCCAAGACGTACCGGGACGGCACGGGTGCCGAGCACCGAGTCGAATACCGGTTCACCCGTGCCGGTGCGGTGCTGTCCGGCGATGAGGGCGTTCGCCTGGTCTCGGCCTCGCCGTCGCGGGTGGTGCTCGCGGACCGAGCGGGCGCCGAGTCCACCTACCACCTGAGCCGGTACGGTGACGCGGTCTACGTCGACTCTCCCTCGGGCAGTGTCGG
This sequence comes from uncultured Mycobacterium sp., assembly GCA_964387245.1. Taxonomy (GTDB): domain Bacteria; phylum Actinomycetota; class Actinomycetes; order Mycobacteriales; family Mycobacteriaceae; genus Mycobacterium. The sequence continues at coordinate 19,733 of CAYLWH010000029.1, read as the reverse complement.
ATTCACCCGGGTCCCGCCCTTCGCCGAACCGGGTTCCACCACACGGCAGGGCTCGCTGGTGGCCCCGATGCCGGGCGTGGTGATCCGGGTGGGCGCCCAGGCCGGCGACACCGTCACCGCGGGCCAACCGCTGCTCTGGCTGGAGGCCATGAAGATGGAGCACACCATCGCCACGCCCTGCGACGGTGTGCTCGCCGAACTCAATGTCGCCGCGGGTCAGCAGGTCGAGGTGGGCGCCGTGCTCGCCCGCGTCCAGGATGTGGAAATCAGCGAAGGAGATTCTCAGTGACCGACTTCATCGAAAGCGACGAACGCCGCGCCCTGCGCAAGTCAGTTGCCGCGATGGTCGCCAACTACGGCCAGGACTACTATCTGGAGAAGGCCCGCGACGGTGAGCACACCACCGAATTGTGGCAGGAGGCAGGCAAGCTCGGCTTCATCGGGGTGAACCTGCCCGAGGAGTACGGCGGCGGCGGTGCCGGCATGTATGAGCTCTCCCTGGTGATGGAGGAGATGGCCGCCGGCGGCTCCGCGCTGCTGATGATGGTGGTCTCCCCGGCCATCAACGGCACCATCATCGCCAAGTTCGGCACGGACGAACAGAAGCAGCGCTGGCTCCCCGGTATCGCCGACGGTTCGATCACCATGGCGTTCGCCATCACCGAACCCGACGCCGGATCCAACTCGCACCGGATCACCACCACCGCTCGCCGCGACGGCAGCGACTGGATCCTCTCCGGCCAGAAGGTGTTCATATCCGGCGTCGATCAGGCACAGGCGATGCTCGTCGTCGGTCGCACCTCCCAATCGGGCCCGGGAGCGAAATCCGAATCTCTTCGACCCGCGCTGTTCGTGGTGCCCGCCGATTCCCCCGGCTTCTCGTTCACCAAGATTCCGATGGAGATCCTCAGCCCCGAATTCCAGTTCCAGGTGTTCCTCGACGAGGTCCGACTGCCCGCCGACGCGCTGGTGGGTTCCGAGGACGCGGCAATCGCCCAGTTGTTCGCCGGGCTGAACCCCGAACGCATCATGGGGGCAGCCAGCGCCATCGGCATGGGCCGCTTCGCGCTCCACAAGGCGACCGAGTACGTCAAGACCCGCCAGGTGTGGAAGACGCCCATCGGTGCGCACCAAGGCATCTCACATCCGTTGGCGCAGAACCACATCGAGATCGAGCTGGCGAAGCTGATGATGCAGAAGGCCGCGACGTTGTATGACAGCGGCGACGACTTCGGGGCAGCCGAAGCCGCCAACATGGCCAAGTACGCCGCCGGCGAGGCATCGGTGCGCGCCGTCGACCAAGCTGTGCAGTCCCTCGGCGGCAACGGTCTGACGAAGGAGTACGGCATTGCCTCGGTACTCACCGCCTCGCGGCTGGCGCGCATCGCGCCGGTGAGCCGGGAAATGATCCTCAACTTCGTCGCGCAGACCGCGCTGGGTCTTCCCCGCTCCTACTGATGGACAACGGGCCGGTGGAACCGCTAGTCGCCTACGCCGTCGAGGGTCGTACCGCACGACTGACCCTGAATTCGCCGCACAACCGCAACGCGCTGTCCACCGCGTTGGTCACCGGACTGCATCAGGGTCTGCGCGATGCGGTCGCTGATCCGCGGGTGCGAATGGTGGTGCTCGGGCACACCGGCGCTACGTTCTGCGCCGGCGCCGACCTGAGCGACGCCTCCGGTACGGCATCCGCAGACCCGGCCGCGGCGACCGCCGAGCGTGGCCGCGAGATGTCGGCCCTGCTGCGCGCGCTGCTCGAATGCCCGCTGCCGGTGATCGGTGTGATCGACGGGCATGTTCGCGCCGGCGGTATGGGTCTGGTCGGTGCGTGCGACATCGTCGTCGCGGGACCCAAGAGCACCTTCGCGCTGACCGAGGCGCGCATCGGGGTGGCCCCGGCGATCATCTCACTGACGCTGCTGCCGAAGATGTCCGCGCGTGCTGCCGGTCGCTATTACCTGACCGGTGAGACGTTCGACGCTGCGCGGGCTGCCGAGATCGGCCTGGTCACCGTGGCAGCCGGGGACGCCCAGGAGGTAGCGACAGTGCTGGCCACGCTCGTCGAGTCGCTCGGGAGAGCGTCGCCACAAGGCCTGGCGGCGTCAAAAGCCTTGACCACCGCGTCGATCCTGGCCGGCTTCGACCGGGATGCCGACACCTTGATCCAAGACTCGGCCCGACTGTTCGTCTCCGAAGAGGCGCGCGAAGGCATGCTCGCGTTCTTGCAGAAGCGGCCGCCGCGATGGGCCGAAGCCGATTCGCAACCTAACAATTAGCTGACCTCACTTTGAGCTTGCCGAGGAGAGTCTAGGCTCATCAGCGATGAGTGAATCAACGTCGCGCGACTCATCGCAGCCAGCCGCCGACACCGACCGGATCCAGGCCGCGCAGCTGCTGACTGATGCCGCAGCGAAGGGGCAATTGCTGCTGTCCGAGTACGAGAACCGGCTCGCAAAGGCCTATGCCGCGCGAACCTATGGCGACCTCTACGCGCTGTCCGCGGATCTGCCTGGAATCGCCAACACCCGCCGCGGTGCCTGCAAGCCCGCTCCCTCGACGATTCTGCTGGCGATCATGAGCGGATTCGAGCGCCGCGGTCGCTGGAATGTGCCGCGCAAGATGACGATGTTCTCGATACTGGGCGGCGGTGTGGTGGACCTGCGCTACGCCGACTTCACCTCGCCGGAGGTCACCATCCACGCCTACTCGATCATGGGCGGACAGACCATCCTGCTGCCGCCGGAGGTCAACGTCGAGATCAAGGGCATCGGCGTGATGGGCGGCTTCGAGCACAATGTCACCGAGTCGGGATCGCCCGGGGCTCCGCACGTCACGATCTCGGGGTTTGCGTTCTGGGGCGGGGTCGGCGTCAAGCGCAAGAAACGCCGCCCGCAGAAGCCGGACGACGTCAGCTGAGGACAACGGCCCGCCGCAGCCAACGAATAGCTCCGAAAACAAAAACGTGGGTCCCTGCCGATGCAAGGACCCACGTTTTGTTGGACGAAGGATGCGGGGCTACTCGCCGGCTGCCTTGGCCTTCTTCTCGTGCTTGTGGCCGCCGAACCCACCGAAGCCGCCCGGCTTGCGGTCGGGGCTGGACGTCTTGGCTTCGGACTTGCCCTTCGTGCGATGCAGAGAATCGGCGATCGACTGCGCCCGCTTGCCGAGGTTGTCGCTGAATTTGGCAATCGACTTGTCCGGCTTCGGAAGCTTCGGGAGCCTGAAGGACGGCGCAATCGGAGCGTCTTCCGTCGCACTGTCAGGGGTGAACGCGTCGATCTCGACTGCCTTCTCCTTGAACTTCTCCTTGAGCGGAGTCACAACCTTGGCGAAGCCATCCACCGCTGTCTCGACGTCCTCGGCGACCTGCTTGGGCGTCGCGAAGTCCAGCTTGGGCGTCGCGAGGTCCAGCTTGGGCGTCGCGAGGTCCAGCTTGGGCGTCGCGAGGTCCAGCTTGCGCGTCGTCGGGACTTCCAGCTCGGTCGTCGTCGGAAGTTCCAGCTTGAAGAGCGTGGGTGCCTTATCCACGTCTGCCGCGACCTCATCGGTGGAACTACGGAATGCGGCAGTCGACGAACCTGTCAAGCCGGCTCCATGGAGCAGGCCGAGTGCTTGGGCGAGCAACCTGGCTGTGGTGATGGTGGGACCGGCAACGAAATCGCCGAATTCCTCGGACAGGCCGATTCGGTTTTCCAGGAGATCGAAGCCCCCGACGATCGGATCCATGAGGAAGGCCGCGACGTCGTCGGGCAGGCCGGAAACTGCCAGCATCGTCCCGATCGGGTCCTCAGCCAAGGCGGTGAGCAGCGGGCCAAGCGGGCCACCCAGAGCATTCAGCGCCGTGAGGATCGGGTCGTTGATGAAGTCTTGAACGACCGCAGGAACGCCAAGCCCCTCCCCGAGGGTCAAAGCCGAATTGATCGGGTCGTTGATGAGATCTTGAACGACCGCAGGAACGCCAAGCCCCTCCCCGAGGGTCAAAGTCGTATTGATCGGGTCCAGAATGAAGGAGACGAGTTCAGTCGGGAGACTGAGATCCTGCGCCAGGTGGTAGTAGACAGTACTGAAATCTCTTCCGCCGCCAGCAGCGAAGAGGTCGTCGTCATAGTCGAAGTCAGCCAGCAGATTGTCGAGTGCGTAGGCGATCGCCGCCGTCACTCCAGAAGTTGAGTCACCACCATAGGTCGAATCGTAATAGCCATCCGCGAAGGCGCTCAACAGGTCTTGCAACGTGAACGCCGTCAACTGGACGTCACCGGTAACCGTCCGCTGCGCAAGCGCCGCGGCCGCGCTGGCGGCGACCTGGACATCGTGGTTGGGAGGGGTGACGAGCGCCGGCGTAGCGGCGACGACTGCGGCGATACTCGCGGCCGCGATCCCGGCCGTCAGTGCGGTCCTATCTGTCATTATCTGCAGAACCTTTCGAAGCGTGGTGAAGTGTCGTCGGACCGCAGTCCGAACGCAAGTTTGAAGAATTATGAGCAAGGCTAGCTGGTTCATTACCGACCAGCAACTTTCACTAGCAGTTCCGTGCGTTGTTTCGGGTACTCTTGTACCAATACTTCTACCTTTGCTGGCATCCCTGCGATTGGGCTGCGTTACCGTCGATCCACCTGGTTGGACTGCACCATGCCCTACCGTCAGGGAAGATTCCTGCACCAGGATCAGGGTTTCTCCCGCCGCGGTGGACCGAGCGTCCACTCTGCGGCAGCTATGCCCACGCACCCAAACGTCGTTTGCTACCCCAGTCACGACGCAGGTCTGCACACCGCCCTCTGTTGGCTGCTGCACACCGAATAGTCGACGCCAGCGAATGAATTCAAGCGGTGTTGGAGACATCTGATTCAACGAAGCGTAAGGTCACGCCCTGCTATGAGCACACCGAAAACACGCAGCGGCACCATCGGCAACGTCACCGTCCTGGGCGCGGGGGTGCTGGGATCCCAGATCGCGTTCCAGACCGCGTTCAAAGGTTTCGCCGTCACCGCCTACGACACCGACGCCGTCGCCGTGGCCGCAGCCAGGGATCGCTTCGCGAAACTCGTCCGCACCTACACCCGAGAAGTGCCCGCGGCCCAGGGCGACAATGCCGGCGCCGCCGAGGCAGCGCTCGACCGACTGACACTCACCTCGGATCTGGCCGAAGCGGCCGCCGATGCCGACCTGATCATCGAGGCGGTGCCGGAGATCCTGACGCTGAAGCAGGAGATCTACCGAAAACTGAGCAAACTGGCACCGGAGAAGACGATCTTCGCCACCAATTCCTCCACCCTGCTGCCCAGTGATCTCAAGGACTCCACCGGTCGGCCCGACAAGTTTTTGGCGCTGCATTTCGCCAACAAGGTGTGGGCTTTCAACACCGCCGAGGTCATGGGCACCCCCGACACCGACCCCAAGGTGTTCGACGAGGTCGTCAACTTCGCCCGGGCCATCGGCATGGTGCCCATCGAGCTGCACAAGGAAAAAGCCGGTTACGTCCTCAACACCCTGCTGGTGCCCTTCCTGCGGGCCGCCCTGGAACTGGTCGCCGGCGGTTACGCCGAACCCGGCGACGTCGACAACACCTGGTGCATCGGCACCGGCGCCCCGGCCGGACCGTTCGCGATCTACGACACCATCGGTCTACGCACGCCGTACAACATCATGGTGCACGGCGACGCCGAGGCTCAGCAGCTGGCCGCCTGGCTCAAGTCGAACTACATCGACAAGGGCAAGCTCGGCGTCGCTACCGGCGAGGGCTTCTACAAATACGTGTAGGCGCTGCGGCAGAGTCATCACTTGCCGCAGCGCCTGGCGATGACGTCGGGCTGTTAGCCCAGCTCTCCTCCGCCGCCCTGCATCGGGCAGCGCGCATGGAAATCCACCACCGGCTGCCGGATGGTGTTCAACTCACCCTTCACCAGGGGATGGGTGTCGAAGAAGGTCTGCAACTGAGCATGCCGTTCCGGCGCCGGCAGATCATCGATCCGGTCCAACTCCGCGTTGACGTCCGGACGACTGAACAAGTACGTCGATGTGGCAGCCGAGACGCCCGCCTTGATTCCGGCGAGATCGGCGGGTGTGCAGTTTGGCGGGTCCGCTACAGCGATGCCCACCGACCCGAACATCGCGGCCCCGGCCGCTGCCGCGGCAATGACCGACCGAATAGTTGCTGACATGCAAATCCTCCTCAAGTCCAGTTGTCACGGCATGTAGTGCATGGAATCGGTGCTGAACTCGAGCTCATTACACGCCCACTCGGTATCCCACTGATCAATACAGGGGTATTGGGCGGGGGCCACCGGCGCTGCAACCAGACCCGTGTCGTTCGGATCGCCGTGGTAACCGCATTGGACGGAGCCGTTCAGAACCTGGCATTCGGCAGAGGCTGTGGGCGCAACGGTCAAACCGACGGCAACCACTCCCGCGGAAATCGCTGGTAGCGCGAGGTAACTAGCCCATCGCATCGCAAAACCTTGCCTTTCCAGATCGACGTAGCCTTTACATGGAGAGCGGGTCTGCGTCCACGACATCAGACCCTCGAGACCACTGAGAAATTCTTATCACAGACCCAAGCCATCCGCGCAGGTTTGCAATGTTCACCGACAGATCACCGATCTCAAACATCGGTCCGCAAGGGACGTTGCTCCACACAAAAAATCAGACCAGAGAAAAATGCGGTGACGCGTGAACAAGCCGCCACAAAGGGGTCCGCATGACGGAATTCGCCAGGTGTGTCAGGAACCATCAGCGCCGGCGTCGACGCGAGCGCAGGTAGTCCCCCACCACCGCGGCGCCCAACCCGTCGAGGTCCGGCACCACCACCCGGCCCTCGACCCGGCGTGCGACCTGATCGATGAACCGCGCCAGACCGGGATCGCTGCCCAACCGGAAAATGGTGACCTGTGCGCCCAACCGGGAGATCTCGTCGAGTGCCTTGACGGTCATCGCGATGGTCCGCGGATGGGGCGGGTAGCCAAAGAACACCTCCGCACCGTCACCAAAATCCTCCAGGTGCGCGGTCGGTTCGCCGTCGGTGACGATCAGCACGACGGGTTGGGCGTTGGGATGACGGCGCAGGTGCCGGGCGGCGAGCGCGAGCGCGTGATGCAAGTTGGTGCCCTGCTCGTACACGCCCTCGAGACCGGTCAACTCGGCGGGGCTGACGGTGCGGGCATACCGACCAAAGGCGACGATCTGCATGTCATCCGAGCGGAATCGGGTGCTCACCAGGTGGCTGAGCGCCAAGGCGGTGCGCTTCATCGGCAGCCACCGGTTCTCCATCACCATCGAGAACGAGGTGTCGACGAGCAACGCGACCGCCGCTTGCGTGCGCGTCTCGGTCTCCGAGATCTCGACGTCCTCGACGGTGATCCGGATCGGCCGGACCGCCCCGCCCGTTCCGGCTTCCCGCGTCGATGCGGCGTGGGCAGCCGACCTACGGAGCACGGCATTGGTCAAAGTGCGCGTGACGTTCCATGGTTCGGTGTCGCCGAACGCCCACGGTCGGGTGGCGCCGGTGAGCTCTCCTGCGGCACCGGACCGGCGGGTGTCCCGCTCCCCGTGGCGTCCCGAAAGTTGTTGTGCCACATCACGCAACGCAGTCTGCCCGAGCTGACGCATGGCCTTGGGCGACAGCCGCCACGAGCCGTCGGAGCTACGGTCCAGAAAGCCCTGGTTCATCAGCGCGCGTTCCAGCTCCGCCAGGGTCCGGGCGTCGACGGCGGCTTCGTCACCCAGTTGGCGGGCCAGCATGTCGAGGTCGACATCGTCCATGGTGGCGCCCGAATAGCTCTGCGAGAGTTGTTCGGCCAGCTGCTCGAGTTCGCTGATATCCGCCAGCGCCTGCGCGCCCTCGCCCATGCCGAGCGGATTGTCGCCGGAGAAGCGCTGCGACCCGTTCCAATCCTCGCCCGGCCGCGCCGCCCGCAAATGTGAGTCCAGCCTGTCGAGCGCGTTGATCAGTGACGGCGATCCAAAAGCCTGCTGCGCCAGCGCATCCAGTTCGGCCCGTTGCTGCTCGGACAGGCTGTTGCGGAACCGCTGTGCGGCCGCCGCGCGTTGGGCCAGCGAATCGAGCAGCTCGTCGATGTTTTGCGGGTTCTCCGGAAAGAACTCGCCGTGCTTGGCCATGAAATCCCGGAAATCCTGCGGTGAGTCCTCGCCTTTGGCGTGTTTGTCCAGTAAGTCGTTCAGGTCGTCGAGCATGTCGTTGACGCGTTGGCGGTCCTCGTCGGTGGCATTCTCCAACGCCTGCTTCATCCCGGCGAAACGCTGGTCGAGCATCTCGCGGCCGAGCAAGTCCTTGATCTGGTCGTACTTCCCGCGCGCCTCGGCCGAGCGCCAGTCGTACTCGGCGAGTTCTTGAACGGCCTTGGCCGGGGAGGCGGACAGCGAATCGAGTTGCAGTTCCCCGAACCGGGCGTCGTCGTCGAGTGCCCGGGCCAGCTCCTTGCGCTCGGCCAGCACGGCCTGGTCGAGCAGCTTCTTGATCTCCTGCAGCGTCCCGTCGAGATTGTTGTTCGCCAACAACTCCCGGCGACGGCGGTTCGCCTCGGCGGCCAACTTGTCCGCCCCCGGCAAGCCGTTCATGCCCCGCCGCAGCAACTCCCGAAGAGCCCGCCGCGGCGAGGTGCCCGCCATGACGTCCTGACCGATGCGCTCGAGTGCGTCACGCAGGTCCACCGGCGGCGCCAGTGGATCCGGTCCGCCGGTATATCGCGAGTACCGCGACGTGTGTTTGCTCATAGCGCCGAGAGTTGCGTTGTTGTACGCGTTTCGCGAGTAGCCCCGCAATCAACGCAACTCTCGGCGTTTTCGTTGCTAGCCATACACCGTCTCGCCGTCACCGGAGGATTTGTCGATGCGTCTGGACAGGTAGAGCCCCTCCAGCGCCAGTTCGACGGCGGCGGCGCGCTGCCCGTCGGACTGCGCGTCGAGCCGTTTGGCGATGGCGTCGACGACAGGCAGCCCCGGCAGCGCGGCCAGCACGTCCTTGGCCGACACCCGCTCGCCGGTGGTCACCGGCGAACCGTCCGCGACGGCGGTCACCAAGGCGCCGAGGTCAATGCCGCCAAGGACACGTGACGCGGTGTCAGCGGTGGCCCGACGGAGCAGATGCTCGAGCACCGCCTGCTCACGACCCTCCTCGCCGGACTCGAACTCCAGCTTTCCGCGCAGGACATCGATGATGGTGTCGAGGTCGACGACCCGGGCCACCGGGTCCTGCTCACCTAGCACCGCAGCACGATGCCGTGCCGAGGCCGCCACCGTCTCGGCCGCGGCGATCGCGAACCGCGCCGACACACCGGAGCGCTGGTCGACGGAGTTGGACTCGCGCAGGCCACGGGCGAACCGCCCGATGACCTGGAACAGATGGTCGGGCACTTCGGCCGCCAGGTGCGCTTCCTGCTTGACGACGCCGATCTCGTCGTCGAGTTCCATCGGGTAATGAGTTCGGATCTCCGCCCCGAACCGGTCCTTGAGTGGTGTGATGATGCGGCCACGGTTGGTGTAGTCCTCGGGGTTCGCGCTGGCCACCACGAGCACGTCCAACGGCAACCGCAGGGTGTAGCCACGAACCTGGATGTCGCGCTCCTCCATCACATTGAGCATCGACACCTGGATCCGCTCGGCCAGGTCCGGCAGTTCGTTGACCGCCACGATGCCCCGGTGCGCCCGCGGGATCAGGCCGTAGGCGATGGTGTCGGGGTCACCAAGGCTGCGGCCCTCGGCCACCTTGATCGGGTCGATGTCACCGACCAGGTCGGCGACGCTGGTGTCCGGGGTGGCCAGCTTCTCGCTGTACCGTTCGCTGCGATGTCGCCACTCGATCGGCAGGTCGTCACCGGACTCGCCCACCCGCCGAATCGACTCGGGTGTGATCGGGGTGTACGGGTGCTCACCGAGTTCGGCGCCGGCGATCACCGGCGTCCACTCGTCGAGCAGACCCACCAGCGACCGAAGTAGTCGGGTTTTGCCCTGACCGCGTTCACCCAGCAGCACGAAATCATGCCCGGCGATCAGGGCCCGTTCGACCTGCGGAAGCACTGTGTCATCGAAACCCAGGATGCCCGGCCAGACGTCACGACCTTCGGCCAAGGCAGCCAGCAGATTCTCCCGGAGTTCCCGCTTGACGCCGCGCTCGGAATGGCCGGAGGCACGCAGTTCGCCGACCGTCCGGGGCAGGTTGTTGGGTGATGTCACCACTCCACGCTACGACGGCCGCCGACATGGGGCATCGCGTCCCTGCCCGATTGCGCGTTCAGCGTAGGCGGATTGCCACCGTCGCCCTGCGTAACGTCACTGCGGAAAGCCCGGGCAAAACCCGCAGTGGCGTTCAACAGACGTCAGACGTGCCCGGCGCAACGATGGCGCCGGGCTGCCGGAGAAGCACCGTTCCCGTCCTCAGTGGGTGCCTGGCAGGCGCAACACCAACCTGGTACCGCCCATCGGGCCGGCTTCCAAAGCGGCTGTGCCGCCATGCAATTCGGCCTGTTGCGCCACCAGGGCCAGGCCCAGGCCAGAACCCGAGCGGGACGCCGTCGACCCGCGGGTGAACCGCTCGAAGACGGCGTTGCGTTCCTCCGGCGGGATGCCGGTGCCGTTGTCGTCGACGGTGATCTCCACACCGGCGGCCGAACTGTCCGCGGACAGCAGGACCTCGGTGGCGCCCCCGTGTTTGACAGCGTTGGCGATCGCGTTGTCGATCACCAGTCGCAGGCCCGCCTGCATGCCGAGCATCAACACCGTGGTCGACGACGCCAGCGACACCTTGAGCCCGGGGTAGCTGCGAACCGCGTCGTGGGCTGCCCGGTCGAGCAGATCGGTGATGTCGACCGGCACGAAGTCCTCGACCGTGGTCAGTTCACCCTGGGCCAGCCGTTCCAGAGCGGTGAGCGTCGCCTCGATCCGGGACTGTGTCCGGATCACGTCGCCGATCACCTCGTTGCGCTGTTCATCGGGCAGGTCGAGGGTGGACAACACCTCGAGGTTGGTGCGCATCGCGGTCAGCGGTGTGCGCAGTTCGTGGGACGCGACGGCCGCGAAGTCGCGGGCGGACTCCAGCGCCGCCCGGGTGCGTTGCTGCTCGTCGCCGATGCGGCCCAGCATGCCTTCGACGGCCTCGCCGATCTCGACCGCCTCCCGGACCCCGTGCACCTGCACCTCGTCGGGCTTGGACTGGGCATTGATGGCGCGGGCCTGCTGCGCCAGCATTCGGAACGGGTTCACCATCACCAGCGAGACCAGCCAGCCCACGATGAGGGTGCCGGCAATGACACTGCCGCAGATGGCGAGCACCCGCATATGCTGCGCGTGGATGCGGTCCTCGGCCTCCGCCACCGGCGCCCCGAGCGCGATGGAGGCACGGCCCGCCGCGAACGTCCGGACCCGGTACTCCACGCCGTTGAGGGTGGTGTTGGCGTACCCGATCTCCAGTTCCGGCAGCACGATGTCCGACGGCACCGACAGCGTCAGACCGGCGATCCGCGCGGTGCGCACCAGAGTGCCCTGCGGCGAGCCGTCGGCCGGCGCTCCGTTGGGCGGCGCGGTGCTCAGCAAGGTGGACAGATCACCGAGGCTGCTGACCGAGTCGAGGCGCCGGTCCAACTGGTTGTACTGCTCGTTGGTGATGCCGAACCACACCCACGCGCCGAGGAGCACGACGACGGTGATCACCGCCAACTCGGCGACGACGACAATCGTGCGCAGCGAAACGATCCGCATCGGCCGCTGCAGCAGCCGGTACATTCGATCGTTGAGTTTCACCACCGGATCAGTGCGCGAAATGCCGGGCGCCCGTGAGGTACAACGTGACACCGGCCTCAGCGGCAGCCTCGGTGACGGCGTCGTCGCGCACCGAACCACCAGGGTGCACAATCGCCTTCACCCCGGCCGCGGTCAGCGTCTCCAGGCCGTCCGGGAACGGGAAGAACGCGTCAGACGCCGCAACCGCGCCGCGGGTGCGTTCGGGGCCCGCCCGCTCGACGGCAAGCCGGGCCGCGTCGACGCGGTTCACCTGGCCCATCCCGACCCCGACCGTCGCGCCGTCGCGGGCCACCACGATGGCGTTGGACTTGACCGCGCGGCACGTCCGCCAGGCGAACGTCAGGTCGGCCAGCGTCGCCGGGTCGGCCGGTTCTCCGGTGGCCAGCCTCCAGTTGTTCGGATCGTCGCCGTCGGCGTCCCACCCGTCCCGGGTCTGCATCAGCAGGCCACCGCTGATCTGACGGAACTCCGTCCCGCCCGACTGCGGTTCGGAGGCCACCAGCACCCGAATGTTCTTCTTGCGAGAAAGGGCCTCCAGCGCTCCGTCCTCATAGGCGGGGGCCACGATCACCTCGGTGAAGATTCCGGCCACGGTCTCGGCCATCTCGGCACTGACCGCGGTGTTGGTCGCGATGACACCGCCGAATGCGCTCAACGGGTCGCATTCGTGAGCCTTGCGATGCGCGTCGGCCACCGATACCGACGAGACGGCGATCCCGCACGGGTTGGCGTGCTTGATGATCGCGACGCATGTCTGCTCGTGGTCGAACGCCGCCCGCCAGGCGGCATCGGCGTCGGTGAAGTTGTTGTAGGACATCTCCTTTCCGTGCAGCTGTTCGGCCTGCGCCAGACCGGGCCATGCGGTCTCATCGGTGTAGACGGCGGCTCGCTGATGTGGGTTCTCGCCGTACCGCAGCACGGCTTTACGTCGCCAGGTGCCCCCGTACCACTGGGGTGGCGGTTGCGCCGACTGCTCGGGGAAGGCCGGTCGTTCGGGCGATAAGACCGCCCCCATCCACGTCGCGACCACGACGTCGTACTCGGCGGTGTGCCGGAATGCCAAGGACGCCAATCGCTTCCGTTCATCGATAGAGAAGCCGCCGGACCGCACCGCGGCCAGCACTCCGTCGTAGCCGAATGGATCCACCACCACCGCGACACTCTGATGGTTCTTGGCTGCTGCGCGCACCATGGATGGACCGCCGATGTCGATCTGCTCGACGCATTCGTTCTCGCTCGCACCGGAGGCGACCGTCTCGCTGAACGGGTAGAGGTTGACCACCACGAGATCGAACGGTTCGATCTCGAGTGCGCTCAACGCCGAAATATGTTCGGGCTTGCGGATATCGGCCAGCACACCTGCATGGATCCCGGGGTGCAGGGTCTTGACCCGCCCGTCGAGCACCTCGGGGAACCCGGTCACCTCTTCCACCGGGGTCACCGGAATGCCGTGTTCGGCAATCGTCTTGGCGGTTGAACCGGTCGACACGATGGCGACGCCCGCTTCATGCAGGCCAATGGCCAGTTCCGTGAGGCCGGTCTTGTCGTAGACACTGACCAGTGCCCGGCGGACCGGCTTCTTCTCATTCACGCTGTGGTCTTCGCCCTTCTGGGTCATCCGATCTCCGCCTTTCGTCCCGTCCAGGTCACACCGCGGGTCGCGATCGCGGCGAGCACGTCCACCAGCAACCGCCGCTCGACGACCTTGATGCGTTCGTGCAGAGTCTCCTCGGTGTCGTCGTCACGCACCTCGACGGCCCGCTGTGCCAGGATCGGTCCGGTGTCCACGCCGGAATCGACAAGGTGCACAGTGGTTCCGGTGACCTTGACGCCGTATGACAGCGCATCGGGCACCGCATGCGCGCCGGGAAACGACGGCAGCAGCGCCGGGTGCGTGTTGACGACACGACCCGTGAACCGTTCGAGGAACTGCGGTCCGAGGATCTTCATGAAACCCGCCGAGACCACCAGATCAGGCTGGTGAGCGGCGGTGGCCTCCGCCAGCGCGGCGTCCCAGTCGGGGCGGCTGTCGTAGTCGCCGAGCCGCAGCGTGAATGTCGGCACGGATGCGGCTTCGGCGATCTGCACCGCCCGGCAGTCCCGGTCGACGCCCACGGCCACCACCCGTCCCGGCCAGCGACCGCGCGCCGCGTCCAGTAGCGACGCCAGCAGCGAACCGGTGCCCGACGCCAGCACCACCAGCCGCGACGGTGCGCTGGGTGGCACTCGAAGCGGTTGCTGCACGCGCAAAAGCCTAGTCGGTATCCCGTGCCGTGCCCGGCGGCGCGTCCCCCGGCCCGACATCTGCGGTGTCGGCGCCCTGACCACCGTCGTTGTCGACGTCGAAGAGGTCCTCCGCGTCGGGCAGGCCGGCGAGGTACTCGGCGTCGACCGGGGTGCGCGACGATATGCCGACCGGCACGGGTTCGGGCGGCGAATCCGGTTCTGGTTCGGACCCGGTCGCGGGCACAGGCACCGGCTCGATGACCGGTGCGGGCTCGACGAGCGGCTCAGGTTCACGAGATTGCTCAGCCGACGGGCCGGGCTCGGCGGCAGGCGCCGCAGCGGTCCGCCGCCGGGTCAGACCGCCCGACATCGCCACCGTGACCGCGCCGACCGAAAAGAACCACAGGAAAGCACCAGGGCCGAAGGTCAACTGCTCGATTCCGACCTGACCGAAATTGCCCAGCGCACCGCTCCCGGCAAAGGCGAGGACCGCCATTGCCACCGCGGCGAGCAACGCAGCGATCGCCAGCTTCGCCGACGCCGGCCCCAGCGGCAGCGGGCGGCGCGCGCACTGCTGTCCCAGTGCGACCCCGGATACCGCGCCGATGATCATCAGCGCCACCCAGACCGGACCCAGCGGTGGGGTCGGCGCGGCCGCCAGAATGGGCAGCGCCGGGATGTCTCCGCCGTACACCGTGAAGGAACTGAACGTCGCGAACCCGATATGGGCGCTGGAACCCACCGCCATGGCGGCGGTCCCGACGATCACGTTGGGCGCGTACAGCGTCGACAGCACGGTCAGGCTGAACTGCCCGAACACCGAATCGGTGATCGTGAACAGATCGTGCATCGTCGACCAGTGCATCACCAGCGAGCCGGCAGTGGCTGCGGCCGACAACCCGAACAGCGTCAACACGCCCGCCGCAGCGGCGCGACCGGCATCGGGTAACCACCCGGGCAGTGACGAGGCGGCCAACACCGGGCGGCCCACCTTGGCCGCCACGCCGAGCGCCGCACCGGTCCCATGCACCAGAAGAACGCTGACGAAGGCACGCAGTGCCCCTGGTGTCTGCAGCTGCGAGAGCACCGACGAAGCGTCGTGAACGACAGCAAGGGAGACGGCCGCGATCAACATCGGACCGCCCAGCGCCGAGGCGACGACCCAACGGATGACGAACCAGGGCAGCCCTCGCGGCCCCTGACCGGGCACTGCCACCGCGGTACTGCGCGCGACACCCCACACCATGAGCAGCACGGGCAGTAGCGGAAGCACGCCGAGCTCGCGCCCGCCGATCGAGATCGGTACCAGGTGCACGCCCAGCCACATGCTGGCGATCGCACCGAACGCGCCGGTCATATCGCTGTTGGCGATGAGCAGCTGTAGCAGCACCACCGCCGCGATGACGATCAGCGCGACCAGCGACGGGCCGAAGGCGACCCGGACCAGATCACGAGCCTGGCGTACCCCTGTGGTTTGGTTGTTCTGCATTCACGTCGGGCCGGTGCCCGTCAGTGGGACGTCGAACCGGTGGAACCGGACGAACCGGTGGAATCCGGCGAGTCCGACGGCGAGGGCGTTTCCGGCGTCTGCGGCGACGTCTGGGACGACCCCAGGTTGGGGTTGGTGGCGTGGTGCTGACCCGACCCGACCGCCGAAGGTGGGGCGAAGCTCGGATATCCGGTGGGCGGCGTGGGCGGTCCGTCCGGGTCGGGAACCTGCGATCCCCGCGGTCCAAGAGGACTGAAGCCCCCGGCCGACGGACCCTGTGGGTAGCCACCGGCGTACTGGGATGGATAAGCCGGGCGCGGCGCGAGACCCCGCTGCGGGCCGGCAGGGGTGCCGGAATGCTGGTTGTAGTAGCCGCCGGGCGCACCGTACTGCCCGTACGGCGCGTCATAGTGAGGTTTGGGCGCCGGCGGGGTGAGCACTCCGGTGTGGTAGAGCAGCACCAGCACCGCCGCAATGGCCTGCAGAACCACCAGCGCCAGCACCAGCCAGATCGCCCAGGCCGGCGACACGACGAGCGGCCCGGTCGGCGTCATCACAACCGGCTTCTTGATCAGCTGCTCGAACACGGCAAGCACGCCGACAATCGCCAGCATCGCGACCACGGTCGGATGGTCCTTGGTCTTGGGCAGCAAGCCGATTCCGGCGAGCAGCGCCGCCAGCACCGGCGCCAGGGTCAGCAGGATGCCACCCGAACTGGTGGCCTGGACGGTGAAGGGCCCGAAGTTCGCGCTCGCATTGAAGAGCGGGCCGAACGCTGCCACGTAGGCGGCGACGCCGAGCACCACGACGGCGATGTCCAGGTATTGCGGCAGCTTGCTCGGGCCCGATCCGGCGGCGGGACCATGCGACGGCATCGGCGCTCCGTATGAGCCGGGCGGATAGCCGGAGCTTCCGGGTGAACCGGGCGAGTAGGTCATGACCTCTCCTGTGATCGTTGGGCGTCACGACGGGCGACGCTTGCATCGGACCGCATCTGGCGACACCGCACGCGAAGTGGGTCGCCGTGGGATGCGATTCGTGTGTCAACGCTAGCGCACCTTCCCGCGGGCGCGGCGCGGACAGGCGCGTGTCACCGCACCGCGAGGCGGGCGCAGCCGACACCCGCGGGAAATCCTTGCCGTTCGAGAAGTACCAGTCGGCGTGGGCCGCGCATTCAGCGCCTAAAAAGTGCGCCCCGTTCGACGTACATCGTTATTGACGTACATCAATTCACACGTATGATTGATGGATGAACTGGACTGTCCGGCCGATGTCCCTCGTGGTGGGAGGCGTCGTCCCGCCGGAGAACGTCGTCGGACGGGTCCGCGAGGAACAGGAGATCCTGTCCAGCCTGCCCGACGGAGGCGCGGCCCTGGTGGGTGACCGCCGCCACGGCAAGACCTCCCTGGCCCGACTGGTCGCCCGCACCGCACGGCAGCGCGGGCTCACCGTGGTGTCCGTCAGCGCCGAACGCCAGAGCTACGCCGAGTTCGTCACCGCACTCGCCGGCGAACTCGGCCGCATCGACAACGCCCTGCGCCAGGAGGTCGAGCGCTGGAAGGTCGCTTTTGTCACCGGACCGGTGCGATTCGAACGCGACCAGGCCGAGGAAGCGCTCGACGATCTGTTGAACCGTGCCGTCGCCCGCGCCCGCGGCGGACCGCTGGTGCTGTTCGTCGACGAGGTAACCGTGCTGGCCCGCAACCTGGAGCGCGAAAAGATCGGCGGCGGCGACGCGTTCCTTCACCTACTGCGCCGCTTCCGGCAGGACAACTCCGGCCGGTTGGCCACCGTGCTGTCGGGATCGATTGGTTTTCACCATGTCTCGGGTGACGCCCTGAGCTCGGTCAACGACATCCCCAAGGTCACCGTCGGGCCGATCCGCCACGACCACGCCACCTACCTGGCCGAATGCCTGCTACTGGGGGCGCGTGTCGTCAGCACCGACGCACATCGGGTCGCCGAAGCCATTGCGGCCACCGCCGAGAACGTGCCGTACTACATCCAGCATCTGGTCGCCGCATCGGCACGAACCGGGCCGGTCAGCCCCGAGGACATTCCGGCGCTGCTGCACGCCGCTGTCATCGATCCGCACGATCCATGGGATCTGCGCCATTACCGGGACCGGTTACGCAACTACTACGGCGACGACGCTCTCGCGATCGCCAACCTCCTCGACATCTACGCCCACGGCCCAGGGCCGCTCGGCGTGACCGCGGTGGCGCACCTGCTGAGTTCGGAGGGCTCCCCGATCCGCGACCGGGACCAGCTGGTGTCCTTCATCGAACGCCTCGAGCAGGATCACTATCTGCGCCGGGTCGGCGACGACGACTGTTTCGCGTCGGGATTGGTGCAATCTGCGTGGGTTGCCATGAGGCGACTATGAATGTCCTCTTCACCCCCGGCTCCGTGGACCCCGCCGAACTCGACGCCGGCACCGTCGGACGACAGGCGGTGCTGTCGCGCCTCACCGACCGATTCACCTCGGCCGCCCTCGACGGCTCCCGTCCACACACGCTGCTACTCGGCCCGCGCGGCAGCGGCAAGACGCACACCCTGCAAGTGGTGGTCCACCGCACGCTTTCAGATCCAGGTAGCGCCAAACACATACTGCCGCTGATGCTTCCGGAGGACGCGCTGGCGATCGGCGGCTACGGCGACCTACTCGTCGAACTTCTCCGCCCGCATCTTGCAACGGCCCACGAGTTGCGACACCAGGTCATCGAGCTGGAGCGGATGATCCTCGACATTGCCGACGGCCGGATGGTCCTGGTCACGATCGAGAATCTGGACAGGGTGTTCGACGCCATCGGCGAGGCCGGCCAGGGCAGCCTGCGCGCCTGGGTCGAGACATCGACTGCAGTACTGCTGTTCGGGACTGCCCCGACGCTTTTCCCGGGTGTCGCCTCACGGACGCACCCGTGGTACGGCTCCTTCATCATCGATGAACTCACCGACCTCTCCGCCGCCGAGGGCGCACAGATCGTGGCCCGTAGCTCACCCGACCCCGCGCTGGCCGCCTACGTCAAATCCCGTGAGGGACTGAACCGGCTGGCCGCCATCGCACGGTTCGCCGGGGGCTCACCCCGGTTGTGGCGGATGCTCGCCGATACCGTCGACGTCACGGCACTGGCAGCGCTGACGCCGGCGCAGGGGTTACTTCTGGACCGGCTGACCCCGGCCTACCAACAGCAACTGTGGCTGTTGCCCGCCGGGGAGCAACGCCTGGTCGTCGAGCTGGCCCGCGGCAACGGGCCCAGAACCGTCTCGGATCTCGCGGCAGCGGTGGGCATTTCGAATCAGTCCGCCGCGGCTGCACTGGGACGGCTGACGGCTGCACACTGGGTGGTCGCGGCCAAATCCGATACCGGCGACCGGCGCGCCACCTGGTATGACCTGCTTGATCCCATGGTGCGCCATGTCGTGCAGTACCGCGAAGGGCGCCCCGTCCCGACGCCTGACCCAACCGAGCAGACGATCTCGCGCTGAAGCTACAGCGTCCCGAGGATCTCCCGGGCCAGCGTGGCGGTCTCGGACGGGGTCTTGCCGACCTTCACGCCGGCGGCCTCCAGCGCCTCTTTCTTGGCGGCGGCGGTGCCCGACGAGCCCGAGACGATGGCGCCGGCGTGACCCATGGTCTTGCCCTCCGGAGCGGTGAAGCCCGCGACGTAGCCGACGACCGGTTTGGAGACGTTGGTCTTGATGTAGTCGGCAGCACGCTCCTCGGCGTCGCCACCGATCTCGCCGATCATCACGATGACCTTGGTCTCGGGATCCTTCTCGAACGCCTCGATGGCGTCGATGTGGGTGGTGCCGATGACCGGGTCGCCGCCGATGCCGAT
>CAYLWH010000029.1:0-415 GCA_964387245.1 uncultured Mycobacterium sp. | reverse complement strand
CGACCGCCATCGGCATCGGTGGCGGTCGAGAAGCCGAGATCGCGCAGCTCGTACATCATCTGATAGGTCAGCGTGCCGGACTTGGAGACCAGACCGATCGGACCCTTGCCGGTGATGTTGTTCGGGGTGATGCCGACCAGCGACTCGCCCGGGGTGATGATGCCGGGACAGTTCGGCCCGATGATGCGGGTCTTCGCACCCTTTTGAACGTTGTATGCCCACGCATAGGCGGTGTCCTGCACCGGGATTCCCTCGGTGATGACCACCAGTAGGCCGATCCCGGCGTCGATGGCCTCGAGGATCGCGTCCTTGGAGAAGGCCGGCGGCACGAAGGCGATCGACACGTCGGCGCCGGTCTCCTTCATCGCCTCGGCGACCGACCCGAACACCGGCAATTGGACCTCTTTCCCATCCT
>CAYLWH010000028.1:0-39803 GCA_964387245.1 uncultured Mycobacterium sp. | reverse complement strand
AACAACAAACAAAAACCACCAAACACACTATTGAGTTCTCAAACAACAGACCTGCCATCCCACAGACCGCGCAGCGGACCCGCAGCCGAAAGGCCGCGAATTCTAGAGCGGACTGGTAGGAACACCCTGAAGTCCAGGGGCTATTCCCAGGGATGTCGTCGCGCTCCCCGGCTTGGCCGTGTCGCGGCGACTCGACATAAGTTACAAGTCTGGAAACACGGAGTCAAATCGCCTGCTGGGCGGCGTCATTCGCCGACCTTCGATTCAACCCGCCGCGTCGATGCGCTGCACCCCGGCAACGTTCCGCTTCCCCCGCCGGACGACCAACCACCGGCCAAAGAGGAAATCAGCAGGTCGAGGTACCCAGTCGTCGCTCGTGACCTTGACGTTGTTGACCGAAACACCACCCTCGGCGATTGTTCTGCGGGCCGCGCCCCTGCTCGCGGACAACCCCGTGGCCACCAACAGGTCGGTGATGGCGTCCGGACCGCCGGGTGTGAGCTCGGCGACCGAAGCCTCCCGCAGCGCGGCGGCGAGCGTCGGCTCGTCCAACCCGCTCAGCTCGCCCCTGCCGAACAATGCCTGGCTGGCCAACTCAACAGAACTCGTCGCCGCCGCGCCGTGCGCCAACGTTGTCAGCTCCTGGGCCAACCGGCGCTGGGCGGAGCGCTCGTGGGCGCGCGCCACGGTCGCGAGTTCCAATTCGGCGATCTCATCGGCCGACAGGAAGGTGAACCACCGCAGATAGGCGATCACATCGGCGTCTGCGGTGTTGATGAAGTACTGGTACCAGGCGTAAGGACTGGTCATCTCGGGATCTAGCCACAGATTGCCGCCCCCGGTGGACTTCCCGAACTTCTTGCCCTCCGAGTCGGTCACCAGGGGCGTGGTCAGTGCATGGACGGTGGCGCCGGTCTTCTGGCGCACCAGCCGCACGCCGGCGACGATGTTGCCCCACTGATCGGATCCGCCGACCTGCAGCCCGCAGCCATACCTCTCATGCAGCGCCACATAGTCATTGGCCTGCAACAGCATGTAGCTGAATTCGGTGTAGGAGATCCCGCCGCCGTCGAGACGCCGACGTACGGTGTCGCGGTCGAGCATGACATTCACCGAGAAGTGCTTGCCCACGTCCCGCAGGAACTCGATCGCCGACAGCTGTCCGGTCCATGACAAGTTGTTCTCGACCACGGCGCCGGTCGGCGAGTCGTCGAACTCCACAAACCTCTCCAACTGCCCGCGGATGCGGTCCGTCCAATCAGCGACGGTGTCCGCGGTGTTCAGCGTCCGCTCACCGGTTTCGCGCGGATCACCGATCATCCCGGTCGCTCCCCCGGCGAGCACGATCGGCCGGTGCCCGGCGCGCTGGAAGCGCCGCAGGGTCAGCAGCGGCACCAGGTGCCCGGCGTGCAGACTCGGCGCGGTGGGATCGAAGCCCGAGTAGACGGTGGCGGGCGCCGCGGCCAACAGCTCCGCAAGCGCGTCGCGGTCGGTGGACTGCGCGATCAACCCGCGCCACTCCAACTCCTCGAGGATCGTCGTACCCATGGAGTCGATCCTTGCGTATCGCCCACCGTTCAGTCGCTGAGCCCCGGCGCTGGCGCTCTCGGACTGCGTCGGTAGGCCGACACCTCAGGGTGCTTGTCGAGCCAGAACCGCCACGAGCGATCGGCGGCCCTGCTGACACCGACGCGCGGACCGCACAACGCGCTGCGCACTCCGGCTAACTCGACGCGCACCTCGCTGTCCGGGTCGAAGAGGTCGATTCCGTTGTCCGCCATGGTGATGCCGAGGGCCGAGCACAGATTTCCCGGACCACGGGCCAGCGCGGCGTCCCGCACAGCCGCGCCCCGGTACCGGCGTGCCCGCTCGACGCCGTGGGTGATCACCGCGGCACGCAGCAAGACCGCGGCGGCGACTCCGTCCGGACCGCTGACCACGTTGGCGCAGACGTGGATGCCATGGCTGCGGTAGGTGTAGAGCCGGCCGGCGGGCCCCGTCATCACGACGTTGCGCGCATTGGGCCCCCGGTACGAATGCGAGGCCGAATCCGGCCATGGGCCGTCGGGGATCCCGCCGTATGCCTCGACTTCCACCACGCGAGCGGATACGCCCCGGCCGTAGAGGGTCGCGCCCAGCAGCCGGCGCGCCGCGGTCCGCGGGTCGACGGTCAACTGGTCGGCGGTCACGCACAGATTCTGCCTCTTGACGTCGGGCGGCACAGCGCGAATTATTCATCATGTGATGACTTCATCGGATGATGAATTACTCCGCGGTGGCGTGACGACCGCGATCGACATCGATCACCTGCGGGTCATCCGGGGCCAGCGGCCGGCGGTCGACGACCTGTCGGTACGCATCGCGGCCGGCACGGTCACCGGTCTGCTGGGCCCGTCAGGCTGCGGCAAGACCACTCTGATGCGCAGCATCGTCGGAACACAGATCATCGAATCCGGTTCGGTAACGGTCCTCGGCCATCCCGCCGGCTCCGCCGCCCTGCGCCACCGGGTCGGCTATGTGACGCAGGATCCGACGATCTACAACGACCTGCGGGTGATCGACAACGTCGGCTACTTCGCGTCCCTGTACGGCAGGCCGTCGTCGCACGCCGGCGAGGTGATCGACCAGGTGGGCCTGACTCCGCATCGGGACAGCCGATGCGGGAATCTGTCGGGCGGCCAGCGCAGCCGGGTTTCGCTGGCCTGCGCGCTCGTCGGTGATCCAGATCTGCTGGTGCTCGACGAGCCGACGGTGGGACTGGATCCTGTCCTGCGGGTCGAACTGTGGGAGCTCTTCAACTCCCTCGCTCGCCGTGGGACCACCCTGTTGATCTCCAGCCATGTGATGGACGAAGCCGACCGCTGCGGCGACCTGCTGCTCATGCGCGACGGCCGGCTGCTGGCCCACACCACCCCAACCCGCCTCAGAGAGGACACCCGATGCAGCTCACTGGAGGAAGCGTTCCTGTCCGTCATCCGGCACAGCACCGCAGCCGCGGCCGGCTGACCGCGCGGCCCTACCTCGCGACCACCGCACGCATTCTGCGCCAGCTGGCCGCCGACCACCGCAGCGTCGCGATGATCGTCGTGGTGCCCAGCCTGGTCATCACGTTGATGTACTTCATGTTCCAGAACGCACCGGGTCCGTACTCCCCGTTCAACAACGCGTGCCTGATCTTGCTGGGACTCCTGCCGCTCGTCGTGATGTTTCTCATCACGTCGATTTCCATGCAGCGCGAACGGGTTTCGGGAACGCTGGAACGGATTCTGACAACGCCACTGCGAAGGCTCGATCTTCTCGGCGCCTACGGGACGGCGTTCTCTGTCGCCGCGGCCCTGCAGGCCACGGTCGCGTGCGTCGTGGCGTTCTGGCTGCTCGGCTTCGACACCGCCGGCAACCCCGGGTGGGTGTTCGTCATCGCGATCATCAACGCGATCCTGGGCGTCGGACTCGGCTTGCTGTGTAGTGCGTTCGCCCGCACCGAGTTTCAGGCGGTGCAGTTCATGCCCGTCGTGGTGGTGCCGCAGCTGTTGCTGTGCGGGATCATCGTGCCGCGCGAGATGATGCCGGACTGGCTCCAGTGGATCAGCAACGCGATGCCGGCGAGTTACGCGCTCGAGGCGCTCCGGGAAGTGGGCAAACACCCGGCATTGACGTCGACCGCTGTGCGGGACATGGCGATCGTCGTCGCCTTCGCCCTGGCGGCGCTGTGCCTGGCCGCGGCCACGCTGCGACGGCGCACCCCCTAGCACGGTGACCGAGAACGGCGGCCGCAGGCGGCCCGGACGTCCCGCCGGGGTCTCCGGCACCCGGCAACGGATCCTGGACAGTGCCCGAGAAATGTTCGCGCGCAACGGGATCAGCCACACATCGATCCGGGCGATCGCCGCCGACGCGGGTGTGGACCCGGCGTTGGTGCACCACTATTTCGGAACCAAGGAACGGCTCTTCGCCGCCGCGATCGAGATGCCCATCGACCCGATGTCTGTCATCGGTCCGCTGCGTGAGACACCTGTCGAGCAGCTGGGGCTCAGGCTGCCGTCATTGCTGCTGCCGTTGTGGAATTCCGCACTCGGCGACGGCCTCGTCGCGACGCTGCGCTCGCTGATGTCGGGGGCGAACGTCGGCCTGGTGCGGTCGTTTCTCCAGGATGTGGTCATCGCCGAAATCGGGCCGAGGATCGATGATCCGCCCGGCAGCGGCCGGCTGCGCATACAGTTCGTCGCCTCACAGCTCGTCGGCGTGGTGATGGCGCGCTACATCATCGAGCTGGAACCGTTCGCGTCGTTGCCACCCGAACAGGTCGCGGCCACCATCGCACCGAATCTGCAGCGCTACCTCACCGGCGAACTGCCCGGGCTGACGTAGTCAACAGAGCACCGGGAAACGGCGTTCGCGCGCAAGCCGATTCAGAGCCGCCTGCACGACCGACCCCGAACGCAGCGCGTTACTTCACCGTGCGCTCGACGGCGTTGTCGGGAATACCGCGACGGTACGCCAGGAAGCGGGCTGTCTAGTCAGTCCCGGCAGCCGACATCAGCCGCGCATGTTCGGCGTCATCGACGTCACGGGCTTCGTCGACCAACAGCACCGGGATCCCGTCCTCGATGCGATACGCGCGCCGCAGCCTCGGGTTGTACAACTCGTCCCCGGTGCACACCAACGGCCCGCGATCGGCCGGGCACACCAGGATCGCGAGCAGTTTCTCGTCCAGCGCCACGGCGGGCCTAGCTGCGGCCGGGCATCGGGAAGATCGGGTCGTCCTGGATCATCGGATTGCCGGGATTCCACGGCTCGGTGTTGATACCGAACCCCAGCTGAGGCGCGGCCGGCGGGCCGCTCATCATGCCCTGCCGCTTTCGCTGGTGGGCCACCGTGGCACTCAGTGCGCTGATCATCGGACCCTGGTTGGGCCGCTTCGCGAGCGACGCCTCCACCGCCGCCAGGTCAGACTGCGTCGGTGGGTAACCCTGCGCGCGCAACGTGATCGACTCGTTCACCAGGTTGGCCACTTGGCCCGCACCTGAGCCACGGGAGAATTCCTCTGACAAGGCGTCGAGGACATCCGCGTTTGCGGACGCCGCGCCGAACCCAAGGCTCAGCGAAACGGCCAGGCCGGTGCCGACCACGCTGCCGGCCACCCGGCGACGCAAGCGCGAATGCGATGTCATGAATCCTCCACAGAACTGTTGCCGGCCACCCTACCGGCGGTTTCGCTCCAGGATAGCGTCGTGTTACACCGCTGAGGTGCGCTCCGCCAGCTGTGCACGGGCCTGGCTGGTCAGCGGCGCGAACCGACCGGTGCCCGGGTCGAGATACCAGGCATGCTGGCTCGCCCGCGGAATGCCCGCGGTGCGCAACTCCCCCACGACCGGCCGGTAGCTGGCAGACAACGGCAGCTTGGGCACCACATGGACCACGTCTGGCGGCAGACCGACCGGCATGGCGGCGACCGCCTCGGTGAGGTCCGCGGCCGTGACGGTGGCACCCGGTCGCAGCGTGATCGCCGTGACCGCGAGGGGCGTGCCGCCGGCATTGGGTGTCAGCCGGTAGGTCGACGCCAGGTCGACGGCGCCGATCAGGCTGACAGCGTCAGTGACCGACCCGGGAAAGACGACGCCGCGCGCCGTGCGAATCACCGCGTTGCGGCTGCTGACCAGCCAGTAGTCACCGTCGGCATCGCGACGGAACAGTGACTCGGTGGAAACCCAGGTGTCGGCCGGCTCGAACACACCGCGCTTCACCGACGCCGACGGGTCGACGGGGCCACCGGGGCGGGCCAGCAGCACTCCGACCTGATCGGTACCCGCGACAACGACGAAGCCATGTTCGTTCTCCAGGATCAGGTCGGATTCGGCGTCGTAGGCCGCCAGTTCGACCTGGCCGCCGCCGGGTAGCGGACGGCCCTTGCTGCCGATCTTCGTGCCCGACACATTGGCCAGTACGGCCTGACCATCCAAGGTGGCGAAGAACTCGACGATTCGCGCTGGAGCGAAAGCCTCGGTGACCCGCTGCCACAGCCCGGTCGGCATGCCCGAACCGATGAACAGCCTTACCGGATGGTGACCGTGTACGGCGAAACCCGGCTGGTCGATCACGTCGCGCAGCATCGCCCAGGTGTAGCTGACGACAGTGACGCCGTACTGACGGATCTCCTGGACGAAGGTGTCCGGCTTCAATCCACGCGACAGTGCGATGCGCGCCCCGCCGACCACGGCGCCACCGAGCGCCACCAGCAGGCCGGACTGGTGGTGCAGCGGAGTCAGGCAGTAGACGGTGTCGCCGGCGCTCAGTGCCGCCGCCGACGCGGTACCGAAAGCCGAGAGCGCCCAGCGGTGGTTGGTCACCTGCTTGGCGAGGAGTTCGCCCTCGACCGAGCTGAACACGAGGAACGCCAGATCCCGGGCCAATCCGGGGTCGGGCTCATACCAGCCGGGCAGCACGACCGCATCCGGATTGATCTGCTCCATGTCCACCACGTTGGAGGTGTCGTCCAGAGCCAGATCGCGTGATTCACCGCCACCGAGCACCAGCACCTGCAGGGACAGTTGCCGGGCGGCGTCGAGATTGGTCGGGTCCGTGAGGATTTCGGCGACATCGCCGAGTCGGGCGGCTTCCTTGAGATCGGCGTCGGGGGGCATCAGCACCGCGACGGCGCCGAGACGGGAAAGTGCGGCGATCGCCACCAGGGCACTGGGCCGGGTCTCCATCAGAACACCGACGTGATCACCCTGGCGCACACCGGCTGCGATGAGACCGCGGACGACGTTGTTGATGCGACGGTTGACGGCCTCGTAGGTGTGCACGCGCCCGTCGAAAAGCAGGAACTCACCATTGGGAGAGTCCTTTGCCTGCTCGGAGATGATGCGCCCCAACGACATTCGGGTGTGGTCGGAGATCTGCCCCAGGCGGGACAGTCGGGGCAGCGTCCGCATCGTCTCCAGAGCGAAGGCGCGCATGGACCTGTTTGCGGTGACGACGGCGTCGGCGGCGCTGCGAACCATGGTGACAGCGACCTCGGATGCCTCCCCGACACCGTGCATCACGCGCGCCGACATCGGCACGGCGCTGTCGGCTGCTTCGGGGCTGTCCTGCATCGGTGCGACGTTGGCCGGCCTGGGACCGCCCCCCGACACCCACCGCACCCACTCGGCCACCGTGGGCCAGGTGACCTGCGTGGCCTTGGAGCCCACGACCAGACCGAAATGGCCGGCCCGGATCATCGCCTCGTAGACGTCGGCAGAGGGTGCCGCCCGCCGGATACCGCGCACCGACGCGGGCTGTCCGATGTCGTCGACCTCGCCGACGAACGCGAGCACCGGACAGGTGATATCGGCCAGCGTGACCATCTGCCCGTTGATCGCAAATCCACCCGACATCATCCGGTTGTGCGTGATGAACTGCTTGAGCAGTTCCGAGACGGCCGGACCGGACCAGGCGATCCAGCCCTCCGAGTCGAGGAAGCGCCGCTGCTGCTCGCGCGGTAACAGTGCTTCGCGGTCATGCAACTGTCGCACGAAGTCGATCCGGGCTTTCGCCGTCTTGAGCGGGTCGAGCATCTGGAAGCCGGTGCGCGCCATCCAGCTCGGGATGTCCAGCCGATTGAAAACGTGATCGGCCAGGAAGTCCGCGCCTCGGGCACCGACGTTCGCCGGGATACCCATCGGCAGGGCGGCCAGCGTGTCGACCGGGGCGCCGAACGCGACGACGCTGGCAAGGTCCTTGGAGCGCCGGTAGGCCGCCGCCTGATACGAGAACATCCCGCCCTGCGAATAGCCGGCCAGGTGGACGTCCTGACCAGTGGTCTCCTTGACGGTGTCGACGGCCTCGGACAGCCCCACCACGTGGTCGGCCAGATTGCGGTCCATCCCGCCCTCGACTTTGTCGGGCTCGCCGAAGTCGATCACCCACGGGTCGAGCCCGGCGGCGTGCAGCATTCCGACCGCGCCGTTCGCGCGGGTGAGGTCCCACACGTTGGCCGACATCATCATCGGGTGCACCAACAGAACCGGTGGACCGCCCCGCTTGCGGTGTCGGCTGTCCGGCGGGAAGTAATGCCGCAGCCGGTACATCGGCACGCTCTCGACGATCTGGAATGGCGAGGGCGCCGACTCCGATTCCAGTCCGCCGAGCCGAATCACCTCGAGCCCGTTCTGCGCAGTGGCGACCAGTCGCGCCACCGGCCGGGTGATCGGCCCGGCGATGGCGGAAAGTTTGCGTTCCATCGGCCCTCCACTAAGTCTGCTGTACAGCACGTCCGACCCGCTCAGCCTGCATCATGGCACACGCGCCGAGCCGAACACCGGGGTTCGGCGCAGCGGTCAGTCAGGCCACTAAGGTCGGCCGGGTGGCGCATCTTCTCGGGGCTGAGGCCCTGCATCTGGAATACCCGACGCAGGTGGTATTCGGCTCGGTCACACTGGGCGTGGACGACGGCGACCGCGTCGGCATCGTCGGCCGAAACGGCGGCGGCAAGTCCAGCCTGTTGGGTCTGCTGACCGGGCGGGTGCGGCCGGACGCCGGCCGAGTGACGCGCCGCGGTGGGCTGCGGGTCGGCGTGCTGGACCAGGCGGACACCCTCGACGGAAACCGGACCGTCGGGTGGGAGCTCGTCGGCGAGAAGGTGGAGCACGAATGGGCCGGTGATCCGAAAGTTCGCGAGGTTGTCGACGGCCTGGTGTCCGACATCGACTGGGACGCCCCGGTGGCGGCGCTGTCCGGCGGGCAGCGGCGCCGTGTGCAGCTGGCCGCGCTGCTGATGGGCGAATGGGACGTCATCGCGCTAGACGAGCCCACCAACCACCTCGACATCGAGGGCATCACCTGGCTGGCCGCTCATCTGACGCGGCGCTGGGCACGCAACACCGGTGGGCTGCTGCTGGTGACGCACGATCGCTGGTTCCTCGACGAGATCGCGACCACCACGTGGGAGGTACACGACGACGTCCGGGGCGGGGTGGTCGAACCATTCGAAGGCGGGTACGCCGCCTACGTCCTGCAGCGCGTCGAGCGGGACCGGATCGCCGCCGCGACGGAGGCCAAGCGACAGAACCTGATGCGCAAGGAGTTGGCCTGGCTGCGGCGCGGGGCACCGGCGCGGACGTCAAAGCCGAAGTTCCGCATCGACGCCGCCAATGCACTGATCGCCGACGTCCCGCCGCTGCGCAACGGCGTGGAACTGGCGAGGCTGGCGACGGCACGACTGGGTAAGGACGTCATCGATCTGTTGGACGTTTCGGTGTCCTACAACGGCCGGCCGGTGCTGCGCGACGTGGAGTGGCGCATCGGCCCCGGTGAGCGCACCGGCATCGTCGGCGCGAACGGAGCCGGGAAGTCGACGCTGCTCGGTTTGATCGCGGGCACGGTGACTCCGGATTCCGGGCGGGTCAAGCGCGGCAAGACGGTGCAGCTGGCGATGCTGGATCAGCAGGCCGGCGTTCTGGCCGACATCGAGGGTGACCTGGTCCGCGAGGTGCTGGGCCGGCTGCAGACCACGTTCGTGGTGGAGGGCCGCGAGGTGACACCGGCCCAGCTACTGGAGCGTCTGGGCTTTGGACGCCAACATCTTTCGGCGCGAGTTTCCGACCTGTCGGGCGGGCAGCGGCGTCGCCTTCAGCTGATGCTGACGCTGCTGTCGGAGCCCAACGTGTTGGTGCTGGACGAGCCCACCAATGACGTGGACACCGACATGCTCACCGCGACCGAGGATCTGCTGGACTCGTGGCCGGGCACGCTGATCGTGGTGTCGCACGACCGCTATCTGCTCGAGCGGGTCACCGATCAACAGTACGCGATCCTCGACGGGCGGTTGCGGCACCTACCCGGCGGAGTGGACGAGTATCTTCACCTGTCGGCGTCACCCTCGGCCGCGCCGGAGCCCGTTGCGAAGGTGCAGAACGGTTCCGGTGCAGCGGTTTACGCCAACCGAAAGGAACTCGCGGCCGTCGAACGCAGGCTGGCGAAGATCGCCGGGCAGATCTCCGCGCTGCACACCGAGATCGCCGAGCACGACCACAGTGACTACACCGGGCTCGGCGAGCACACGGCACGGTTGCGGGCCCTGGAAGCCGAGAACGCCGAACTGGAAGACCGCTGGTTGGAGCTGTCCGAGGACACGTGAGGCCGCATGGGTAGCCGCTGCACCGGGCGAGGCTCCCGCCGTAGGCCCGGAAGTCAGTCGGCACCGCCCTCCACAGCTCGATGAATCGTGGCCTGCAGGAGCAGGAATGAGCCTTCGTCGCGCTTCTTGCGGCGCAGCCAGGTGGTGACCTCGACGTTGCATTTGCTGGCATTGCAGGGCGGGCAAGCGGGCACCACGTTGCCCAGCGTGTAGCGGCCTCCGCGCGATATCGGGAGCATGCAGTCTTTTTGTAGGTCCGCGCGCTTCGCACCGCAGTAGGCGCAGCCGGCCCAAGCGGTCTTGAGTGCGGCCCATTGGGCATCAGTCAGGTCGTGTTCGCGCTTGGCCATCCGCCCTCTCCGGCGCCGCGCGTGGACCGCGGTCCGGCTTCGAGAGGGCACCGAATCAGGCTATGCCCGAACACCGGCCGGCCCAGTGAACCGGGCGGCTTCGGCGTGGCACCGCACAACATGCGAGCCGGCCGGGCCCGCGACCGGTTCATCGTCCGGCAGGGTGGGTACGGCCCATGGCTCAGCGGCGCAACCGGATTCGCAGGTTCGCCGCGGTCTCGCGCACGACACCGAGCTGCTTGGCAACCTGCACCGGCGCGGTGCCGCCGCGGGCGTTGCGGGCGTTCACCGATCCCTCGACGGTGAGCACCTCGCGCACCTGTGGGGTGAGTGCGTCGTCGATCTCGGCGAATTCGTCGTCGGTGAGTTCGTCGAGCCCAACCCCGCGGCCTTCGGCCGTCCTGACCGCCGCGCCGGCGGCCTCGTGTGCCACCCGGAACGGAATCCCTTGCCGCACCATCCATTCGGCGATGTCGGTGGCCAGGGTGTAGCCGGCCGGTGCCAGCGCGGCCATCCGGTCCTCGTCGAAGGTCAGGGTGGCGACCAGGCCGGCCATCGCCGGCAGCAGTAACTCCAGCTGCGCCACCGAGTCGAACACCGGCTCCTTGTCCTCCTGCAGGTCCCGGTTGTAGGCCAGCGGTTGGGCTTTGAGGGTGGCCAGCAGGCCGGTCAGGTTGCCGATCAGCCGGCCGGACTTACCGCGGGCCAGTTCCGCGATATCGGGGTTCTTCTTCTGCGGCATGATCGAGCTGCCGGTCGACCACGAGTCATGCAGCTTGACGTAGCCGAATTCCGTTGAGCTCCACAGGATGATGTCCTCCGCCAGCCGGGAGAGGTCGACGGCGATCATCGCGAAGACGAACGCCGCCTCGGCCGCGAAATCCCGGGCGGCGGTCGCATCGACGGAGTTGTCGGCCGCGGCCAGGAAGCCTAGATCCTCGGCGACGGCATCCGGATCCAGGCCCAGCGACGAGCCGGCCAATGCGCCCGAACCATACGGCGAGACCGAGGTGCGGGCATCGAAGTCGACGATCCGGTCGACATCGCGCAGCAGCGGATGTGCATGC
This sequence comes from uncultured Mycobacterium sp., assembly GCA_964387245.1. Classification (GTDB taxonomy): domain Bacteria; phylum Actinomycetota; class Actinomycetes; order Mycobacteriales; family Mycobacteriaceae; genus Mycobacterium. Next base: position 28,266 of record CAYLWH010000028.1, on the reverse strand, counting down.
GCCAGCAGATGATGCGCAAGAAGGATCGGTTGCGCGGACTGCAGGTGCGTCTTGCCGGGCATGATCGCGGTGGGATGAGCGGCGGCCTGGGTAGCCAGCGCGTCGACCACGGACAGCACGCCGTCGGCAACCCGGCGCACCGCGTCGCGCAGCCACATCCGGAACAGCGTGGCCACCTGATCGTTGCGCGAGCGACCGGCCCGTAGCCGTCCGCCGAGTTCGGGACCGACGCGGTCGATCAGGCCGCGCTCGAGCGCGCCGTGCACATCTTCGTCGGCGGGGGTGGGTCCGAAGCTGCCGTCGGCGACGTCCGCGCCGAGGCTGTCCAAGCCGGCCAGCAGTCCGTCGCGCTGGTCCTCGGTGAGCAGTCCGGCCCGAAAGAGCACGCGCGCATGGGCTTTCGACGCGGTGACATCGTAGGGCGCCAACACCCAGTCGAAGTGGGTCGACTTGCTCAGCGCAGCAAGGGCATCCGACGGACCACCCGCGAACCGGCCACCCCAGAGCGCACCCTCGTTGGTGCTCATTCGGGCCCCACGAGCGTGCGCAAATTACGTGTTTCGCGCGGCGTGTCGGCCGGGGACACGCACGCTCGCGGGGAAAGGGGGGTAGGTCTCACCGGCCGCGGTCCCGCCTGGCGGCGATCTTCGAGCTCAGGCCGTGTACATGCACGAAGCCCTTGGCCGACGACTGGTCGAAGCTGTCACCCTCGTCGTAGGTGGCGAGGTTGAAGTCGTACAGGGACGCGGTGCTGCGACGTCCGTTCACCGCGATATGCCCGCCGTGCAACACCATTCGGATCTCGCCGGAGACATGTTCCTGGGTCTTGGCCACGAACGTCTCCAGCGCGCTCTTCAGCGGCGAGTACCACAGGCCGTCGTACACCAGCTCGCCCCAGCGCTGGTCGGTGATCCGTTTGAACCGGCCGAGCTCGCGTTCCAGGGTGACGTGCTCGAGTTCGGTGTGCGCGGTGATCAGCGCCATGGCACCGGGGGCCTCGTAGATCTCTCGGCTCTTGATGCCGACCAGGCGGTCCTCGACGACGTCGAGGCGGCCGACACCCTGTTCCCCCGCGCGCCGGTTCAGCTCCACGATGGCCTCCAACACCGACGTCGAGCGTCCATCTATTGTTACCGGCACACCCTTGTCGAAGCCCACGATCACCTCGTCGGGGGTGTTCCAGTTCAGCGTGGGATCCTGGGTGTAGTGGTAGACGTCCTTGGTGGGGGCGTTCCACAGGTGTTCGAGGAAGCCGGTCTCCACGGCGCGGCCCCACACGTTCTGGTCGATCGAGAACGGCGAGCGCTTGGTGACGTTGATCGGGATGGCGTTCTCCTCGGCGAACGCGATCGCCTTCTCCCGGGTCCAGGCGTAGTCGCGTACCGGGGCCAGCACCTTGAGATCCGGTGCCAGCGAAGCGAATCCGACCTCGAAGCGGACCTGGTCGTTGCCCTTGCCGGTGCAGCCGTGCGCGACGATGCCACCGCCGTACTCCCGGGCCGCGGCCACCAGGTGTTTGACGATCAGGGGACGGCTGATGGCCGAGACCAACGGGTAGCGGTCCATGTAGAGCGCATTGGACTGGATGGTCGGCAGACAGTACTCGTCGGCGAACTCGTCGCGGGCGTCGATCACGACGGCCTCCACCGCTCCGCAGTCCAGCGCGCGCTGCCGCACCACCTCCATGTCCTCACCGCCCTGGCCGAGGTCGATGGCGACGGCGACGACCTCGTGGCCGGTCTCCTTGCCGATCCAGCTGATGGCCACCGAGGTGTCCAGGCCACCGGAGTACGCCAGGATGACGCGATCGGACATGAAGCAAGCTCCTTCTTCTGGGTCTACTGCAGGCTTCTGGGTCTACTGCAGGTTCTCGAATAGGCCGGCCAGTTCCGCACCGGTCATCGGTTCACGGGCCACCACCAGCACGGTGTCGTCGCCGGCGACGGTGCCCACCACGTACGGCAGCGCGGCCCGGTCGATCGCGCTGGCCAGATACTGCGCCGCGCCGGGCGGGGTGCGCAGCACCGCGAGGTTGCCGCTGGCATCGGTGGACACCAACAGCTCGCCGAGCAGCCGCGAGACCCGCTCGGTGCCGCCGGACACACCCCGTACCGGGTTGCCGTCCTCGGGAACCACGTAGCTGCCCACGCCGCCGTCGGCGCCGCGCAACTTGACCGCACCGAGTTCTTCGAGGTCACGAGACAGGGTGGCCTGGGTGACCTCGATGCCCTCCGCGGCCAACAGGGCGGCCAGTTCGGACTGGCTGTGCACGGGCTGGGCGGACAGCAGCGCGACGATGCGGGCCTGCCGGCCCGCCCGGGTGGCGGCCACCTCGGGGGAGGTGAAGGTCATGTGGCGTCCCGGGCGGTATCGAGGATGCCGGGCAGTGCCGCGACGAAGCTGTCGAGTTGGGTTTCGGTGATGATCAGCGCGGGCGCCAGCCGGACCACGTCCGGCGCGGCGGCGTTGACCAGGAAGCCGGCGTCGCGTGCGGCGGTTTCGGCCGATTTCGCGACGGGCGCGGTCAACACGATGCCCTGCAGCAGACCGCGGCCCCGGACGTGATCGACCAAAGGGTGACCGAGCGCCTCGATGTCGTGCCGCAGCGTCTTGCCCAGGGCGGCCGTGCGGGTGACGAGGTCGTCGGCGGCCAGGGTGCGAAGTACGGCCAGGGCGGCTGCCGCGCAGACCGGGTTTCCACCGAAGGTACTGCCGTGCAGGCCGGGTGTCATCAGGTCAGCCGCGGCGCCGATCCCGATGCAGGCGCCGATCGGCAGGCCGCCGCCCAGACCCTTGGCCAGGGTCAGCACATCCGGGGTGATGCCGTCGTTCTGGTGGGCAAAAAAGGTTCCAGTACGTCCCACACCCGTCTGCACCTCGTCGAGCACCAGCAGCGCACCGTGTGTCGTGGTGATCTCGCGGGCGGCGGCCAGATAGCCGGCCGGCGGGACGACCACCCCGCCCTCTCCCATGATCGGTTCCAGGAACACCGCGGCGGTCTCGTCGGTGACGGCGCGGGCGAGGGCTTCGGCGTCGCCATACGGCACGAACGTGACGTCGCCGGGCAGCGGTTCGAACGGCGCCCGCTTGGCCGGCTGCCCGGTCAGCGCCAGTGATCCCATGGTGCGACCGTGGAATCCGCCTTCGGCCGCAACGAGTTTCGTACGGCCGGTCAGCCGGGTGATCTTGAAGGCGACCTCGTTGGCCTCGGTGCCGGAGTTGCAGAAGAACACCCGGGCCGGCACGTCGGCGCCGAGTTGGGCCAGCAATGCCTCTGCCAATGCGATGCCAGGCTCGGTGGCGTACAGATTCGAGGTATGGCCCAGCGTGTTGAGCTGGCGGCTGACGGCCTCGAGGACCGCCGGGTGGCGGTGCCCGAGCAGGTTGACCGCGATGCCGCCGAGTAGATCGAGGTACCGAATGCCGTCGGCGTCGGTGACCTCCGCTCCGTCACCGGACACCAGCGCCAACGGTGGCGTCCCGTAGTTGTCCATCATCACGGCGGACCAACGCTGTTGCAGTTCTTCCACTTTCGTCATAGCACTGGCTCCACAACTCCGGTCGGCTCCGCACCGGAACTCGTCCGTCGTTCCGGCTCCGTCGCCTTCACGACCTTCGTGCCGGTCCCCTCGTTTGTGAACAACTCGACGAGCACACAGTGTTCGACACGGCCGTCGATGATGTGCGCGCTGGGCACACTGCCGGCCACGGCCCGCAGGCAGGCCTCGACCTTGGGCACCATGCCGGCCTGCAGTCGTGGCAGCAGTTGCGAAAGTGCACCGCTGTCGATCTCGGTGACCAGTGAGTCGCGGTTGGGCCAGTCGGTGTACAGACCCTCGATGTCGGTGAGCATCACCAACTTCTCCGCGCCCAGCGCCTCGGCCAGCGCGGCCGCCGCGGTATCGGCGTTGATGTTGTGCACGACGCCGTCGACATCCGGGGCAATGGTGGACACGACCGGGATGCGGCCCGCCCCGATCAGGTCGACGACGGCGTCGGTGTTGACGTGATCGACGTCGCCCACCAGCCCGATGTCGGTGGCCACCCCGTCAACGGTGACGCTGCGCCGAACGGCGGTGAACAGGTGTGCGTCCTCACCGGTGATGCCGACGGCGTACGGTCCGTGCGCGTTGATCAGGTTGACCAGTTCCCGGCCGACCTGACCGAACAGCACCATGCGCGCGACGTCGAGCACTTCGGGGGTGGTCACCCGAAAGCCGCCCTTGAAATCCCCGGCGATACCAAGGCGCTTGAGCATCGCCGTGATCTGCGGACCCCCACCGTGCACCACGACCGGCTTGATCCCGCAGTTGCGCAGGAACACCATGTCCGCGGCGAACGCGGCCTTGAGCGTGTCGTCGGTCATGGCGTTGCCGCCGTACTTCACCACGACGATGCGGCCGTGCAGTTGTTTGAGCCACGGCAGGGCCTCGGCCAGGATTGCGGCCTTGGTGGTGGTCTGCACACTCATGAGCTGTACGCCGAGTTCTCTTCGACGTAGGCGTGCGACAGATCGGTGGTCCGGATGCTCACCGCCGCATCCCCGAGGCCGAGGTGGACGGTGACCTCGACATCTGCGCCCGACAGGTCCACATCGCGCGCGCCGGGCGCTCCGACACCGTCGACACACACCGGAACCCCGTTGAACGACACCGAGATCCGGTTCGGGTCCAGCGTCACCGGCGCGATGCCGACGGCGGCGAGCACCCGCCCCCAGTTCGGGTCGGAGCCGAACATCGCGGTCTTGACCAGGCTGTCACGGGCGATCGTCCGGGCGCACACCACCGCGTCGTCCTCGGTCCGCGCACCGCTCACGGTGATGGTGACCCGCTTGGTGACGCCCTCGGCGTCGGCCTGCAGTTGCGCGCACAGGTCGTCGCAGACGCGGCGCACCGCGTCGTCGAGTTCGGTCTGGGTGGGCGTGATCTCGCTGGCGCCCGAGGTCATGAGGAGCACGGTGTCGTTGGTGGAGCAGCTGCCGTCGACGTCGAGGCGATCGAAGGTGGCCGCGGTGGCCCGGCGCAGCGCGGCATCCAGGACGGCCGCGTCCGCGACGGCGTCGGTGGTGATGACGACCAGCATGGTGGCCAGCGAGGGTGCCAGCATGCCCGCCCCCTTGGCCATGGCGCCGACGGTCCAGTTGCCCTCATGGTGCAGCGCAACCTGTTTGGGCACTGTGTCGGTGGTCATGATGGCCCGGGCCGCTTCGTCGCCACCGGTCAGGCCGCCGGCCATCTCGTGCACGATCTCGGTCACACCCGCGAGCACCTTGTCCATCGGCAACCGGTCACCGATCAGGCCGGTCGAGCACACCGCCACCTCGACGGCCCCGGTCTCGGTCCCCCACTGCGACAACGCCGCGGCGACGGCTTCGGCGGTGGCGTGGGCATCCTGGAATCCGCCCGGGCCGGTACACGCGTTTGCCCCGCCGGAGTTCAGGATGACCGCGCGCAATCGCCCGGCGGTCAACACCTGTCGGCTCCACAGCACCGGCGCCGCCTTGACCTGGTTACGGGTGAACACCCCGGCAGCGGTGTAGTCCGGACCCTCGTTGAACACCAGGGCCAGGTCCAGCTTGCCGGAGGCCTTGATGCCGGCGGCGATTCCGGTGGCGCGGAAGCCTTCCGGAGCCGTCACGCCCTGGGTTCGCAGTAGTCTCACGGTGCCACCCCCACGATCGTCAGACCCTCCGTCTCCGGCCAGTCCAGCGCCAGGTTCATCGACTGCACGGCCGCTCCCCCGGTGCCCTTGACGAGGTTGTCGATCGCACACACCGCGACGAGCACGCCCGCGTCCACGTCGAGGTCGACCGCGAGATGCGCGGCATTGGAACCGATCACCGCGCCGGTGCGGGGCAACTGCCCCTCGGGCAGCAGATGGATGAACGGCTCAGCGGTGTAAGCCTTTTCATACGCGGCACGCAGCTGCGACAGCGACGCCCCGGTGCGCGCAGTGCAGGTGGCCAGGATGCCGCGCGAGGTCGGGATGAGCACCGGGGTGAACGACACGGTGACGTCGCGGTCGGTGACGGCCCGCAGCCCCTGCGCGATCTCCGGGGTGTGCCGGTGCGCACCGGCGATGCTGTATGCCCGCGCCGACCCGATGATCTCCGAGCCGAGCAGGTCGACCTTCGCCGCTCGGCCCGCACCCGAGGTGCCGCTGACGGCCACCACCGTGACCGCGGGTTCGACGAGATCCTCGGCGACGGCCGGCAACAGCGCCAACAGCGCCGCCGTCGGATAGCATCCGGGCACCGCGACTCGCCTGGTGCCGCGCAGAGCGTCCCGGCCACCGGGCAGTTCGGGTAGACCGTAGGGCCAGCTGCCGGCGTGCGACGAGCCGTAGAACCGCTCCCAGGCGCCCGCGTCGGTGAGCCGGAAGTCGGCGCCGCAGTCGATGACGAGGACATCGGGCTCTAGCTGCGCGGCGATTTCGGCGGAGTGTCCGTGCGGCAGGGCCAGGAAGACGACGTCGTGGCCGCGCAGGACGTTCATCTCGGTGGGTTGCAGCACCCGCTGCGCCAGCGGCAGCAGGTGCGGGTGGTGTTCGCCGAGTGCGGTGCCGGCACTCGCGGCCGCGGTCAGTGCGCCGATGGACAGCCGGCCGTCGCTGTAGGCCGGATGTCCGAGCATCAGCCGTAGGATCTCACCGCCCGCATACCCACTTGCGCCCGCCAGCGCCACGGAAACCATGGTCCAGAATCCTGCATGTTTATGCAAATATATGCAAATACATTCCGTTGGGATGTCGCAACCCGGCCCTACCCTCAATTCGTACACACCCGGAGGAGGACGACATGCGTTCCAACTGTGCCCTGTACGTGGATGCAGGCTACCTACTCGCGGCCGCGGCAACGCGCGTCACCGGCACGTCACTGCGCAACGGCATCATCGTCGAGTTCCGGCCGATGGTCGAGGCCCTCATCGAGCAGGCGGAAGAGTTTTCGGGGCTACCCGTGCTCCGGCTGCACTGGTATGACTCCGCCAAGAATGGCGTCCCAGACAGGCAGCAGGAACGCATCGGCGAACTGCCCAAGGTCAAATTGCGTCTCGGCCGCTTCGGCGTAGACGGTCAGCAAAAAGGGGTCGACCTGCGGATCGGTCTCGACCTGGTGGCGCACGCCCGCACTGGGACCGCCGACGTCTTCTTCCTCGTGTCGGGAGACGACGACCTGACGGAGGCAGTGGAGGAGGCGCAGGCTCACGGCGTGCAGGTTGTCGTACTGGCGGTGCCCAACGCAGACGGCAAGCCCCACGCCGTCAGTCGGCACCTGCTGCGTGCGGCCGACGAGTTGTCAACGCTGCGCCCGTCGACCATCGACGACAACGTCATCAAAGTCGAACCGAAGCCGCCGGCTCAGCCCGCGTCGGCAGTTCAGATTGCCCGCCCCGCAGGACCAACTGTCCCGTCGCCGAGTGACCTGGCCGCTCGGCTTCCGGCCGCACCGCCGACCAGATCGGCACCGGCGCGAGAACCACTGTCCGTGGCGGTCTACAGCAGCTCGACCGACTATCCGTCACGCGATCTGAACATTTATCACGACGAACCGGACGACCAGCAGATCGACCAGGTGATCGCCAACGTCATCGAGTCGTTTCGAAACAGCGCGAGCGTCGAGGCCAGAAAAGCGCTTGCCGATGGGAGGCCGTCGATTCCGCCTGACATCGACAAGGCGCTGCTGGTCGATCTGTCCGATGTCGTCGGGACCGACGAGTTGAGCGACCCCGTGCGGGTACGCCTGCGCAGTCGGTTCTGGCAGAAGTACGACGAGCACTCCGGATAGGTCGGGATCAGCGGCGCTGCTCGGCGCCGACACGCTGTGCGGCGCATTCCACCGCCGCGTCGCGGGCCGCGCTGGCCTCGTCTTCGGTCAGCGTCCGGTCGGGTGCCCGGAACCGCAGCGCCAGCGTCAGCGACTTACGGCCCTCGCCGATCTGCGGACCGGTGTAGACGTCGAACAGCTCCGCATTCTCGAGTAACTCGCCGGCGCCCGCACACACCGCGTCGATCACCGACTGCGCGGTGACATCGGAGTCGACGATCAAGCTGACGTCCTGGAACACCGCCGGGAACGGCGAAACCCGCGGCACCGGCATCCCCGCCCAGACCGGGACGGCGTCGAGGTCGAGTTCCATCGCACAGGTGCCCTTCGGCAGCGACGCGCGCTCGAGGACCGCGGGATGCAGCTGGCCGGCGAATCCGATGCTCGTCTCACCGACGAACACCTCGGCGCACCGGCCCGGATGCCACGGCAGCCGCTGCGCGGCGTGCAGCGTCACCTCGACCCCGCAGGCGCGGGCGACGGTGCGCACCGCCTCGAAGGCATCCGCGGCCTCCACCGTACGTCCGGACCCCCACGGGCCGCGGGGCTCGCGCAGACCCGTCAACGCGACCGCGACGTGCTGCGGCTGATGTGGCAGGGAAGCGTCCAGCGCGGCGATCTCGTCGGCGGTCGGACGACGATCGGTCGGGATGCGCTCAACGGCACCGGTCCGCTCGGTCGGCTGCACCACCTGGGCGATCGCGAACAGTGCGACATCCACCGCACCGCGGGATACGTTGCGCGCCAACGCCTCCAATACGCCGGGCAGCAGAGTGGAGGCCAGCTGTGGACGATCGGCCTCCAGCGGGTTGAGCACCGCCGCGGTGGCGCGGCGTGGGTCGTCGACGCCCAGACCCCAGGTGTCGAAGATCCCGGCGGGCAGAAACGGCGTCGGCAGGACCTCGACGTACCCGGACAGCGCCAGCGACTTGCCGACGGCACGGCGACGCCGCTGCTTCGGCGTCAGTCCCCGGCCGGCGGGCGCGGCGGGCAGCACCGACGGGATCACGTCGAGCCCTTCCAGCCGCAGCACCTCCTCCACCAGGTCGGCCGGTTCGATCAGGTCCGGGCGCCAACTCGGCGGGGTCACCACCAGCACGGCCGGATCGGCGTCGTCCTCAGCAACCCGAGCCCCGATCTGGGTCAGCCGCGCCACGGTGGCACCGTCGCCGTAGGTCACGCCCGCTGTCCGGTCGGGCAGGTCGAACCGCATCCGCACCGGAGCCGGCGACCAGTCCTCGCGCGGCGGGTCGCCGCGCCAGTCCGTCAGCGTGGGTTCCACCGCGCCGCCGGCGATCTCGGCCAGCAGGGTCGCACAACGATCCAGGGCCGCGACCGACACCGCCGGGTCGACGCCGCGCTCGTAGCGCCGACCAGCCTCGCTCACCAGGTGCAGCCGTCGCTGCGTACGAGACACCGCCGCCGGGTCCCACACCGCCGCCTCCAGCAACACGTCGGTGGACCCGGCGTTGATCTCGGTACTGCCCGCACCCATCACGCCGCCGATCGCAGCGGTCGCGACGTCGTCCACGATCAGCACGTCGGCCGGGTCGAGTTTGCGTTCGACGTCGTCGAGGGTCACGACGGTCTCACCCGACTCGGCGAACCGCACCCGGAAGGCACCGTGAATGCGGGCGCGGTCATGGGCATGCATGGGGTGTCCGAGTTCGAGCATCACGTAGTTGGTGACGTCGACCGCCGGGGAGATCGGCCGGATGCCACACAGCATGAGCCGTCGGCGCATCCACCACGGCGAGGCGGCGTGCTGATCGATTCCGCTGACCGGACGCAGCGCGAAGCGGCTGACCCCGGTGCCGGGGTCGACGGTCAGCGGCCAAGCCGCGCCGTCGACGGGCAACGGCGGTACGTCGGCGGGGTCGACGAAGTCCAGGTCGTAGGCACAGGCGACCTCACGGGCGATGCCGCGCACCGACAGGCCGTAACCGCGATCCGGCGTGATCGCCAGGTTGAACACCGTGTCGTCCAGGCCCAGGACCTCGATCCCGGACTCGCCGGGTTCGGCGGTCCCCGGTGGGAACACCATGATCCCGGATTGTTCGGCACCCAGTCCCAGCTCGGCGGCCGAGCAGATCATGCCGTCGGAGACCCGGCCATAGGTCTTGCGCGACGCGATCTGGAAGTCGCCGGGCAGCGTACTGCCGGGCAGGGCCACCACCACCAGGTCACCGACCGCGAAATTGGTTGCACCGCAAACGATATCCCGCGGCGCCGGCTCCCCGACGTCGACTTTGCAGGCCCGGATCGGTTTCTTGAACTCGGTAAGCTCCTCGATTTCGGTGACTCGGCCCATCGTCAGCGGTCCGCTCACCGGGCCGAGCGCAGTCACCTCCTCGACTTCGTGGCCGATCCGGATCAGGGCCGCTTCCAGATCGGCCGGCGCCACGTCCCAGCCGGGCGCACCGGCGGAGACGACTTCACGCAGCCAGCTGTAGGGAACGCGCATCAGGCACCGACTCCGAACGGCAGCGAGAACCGGACGTCACCCTCGACCATGTCGCGCATGTCGGGAATGCCGTTGCGGAACTGCAGGGTCCGCTCCAGACCCATCCCGAAGGCAAACCCGGAATACTCAGCCGGGTCGATGCCGGCGGCGCGCAGGACGTTCGGATTCACCATGCCGCAGCCGCCCCACTCGACCCAGCCGGCTCCGCCCTTCTTGTCGGCGAACCAGACGTCCACTTCCGCGGACGGTTCGGTGAACGGGAAGAAATGCGGACGGATCCGGGTGCGAGCTTCCGGGCCGAACTCCGAGCGGGCGAAGGCGTCCAGCGTGCCCCTGAGGTGGGCCATCGTCAGCCCGCGGTCCACCGCCAGCCCCTCCACCTGGTGGAAAACCGGCGTGTGCGTGGCGTCGAGTTCGTCGGTCCGGAACGTGCGTCCGATGGACACGATGTAGACCGGCAGTTCGCGCGCCAGCAGGGTGCGGACCTGCACGGGCGAGGTATGGGTGCGCAGCAGTTGCCGCGAACCCTCGGGAGCGACGTGGAAGGTGTCCTGCTCGCTGCGGGCGGGGTGGTCGACGGGGAAGTTCAGTGCGTCGAAGTTGAACTGCTCGGTTTCCACCTCCGGCCCCTCGGCCAGTTCCCAGCCCATCGCGATGAAGGTGTCGGCGATGTGCTCGGAGAGGATGGTGATCGGGTGGCGCGCTCCGGTGGGCCGGCGGGTCGACGGCAGCGTCACGTCGATTCGCTCGGCGACCAGCACGGCCGCGTCGCGCTCGGCTCGCAACACCGCAAGCCGCTCGTCGAACAGCCGCTGCGCTTCGGCACGCGCGACGTTGACGCGCCTGCCGGCATCGGCGCGGTCGTCCTTGGGCAGCGCGGCGAGCGCCTGCCGGGCCAGCGCCAGCGGCGACCGGTCGCCCAGGTGTTCCGTCTTGGCTCGCGTGAGATCATCGAGGTCGGCCGCAACGCCGAACGCGTCCCGTGCCGCACGGACCGCCGCGGTAAGCCCCTGCACGGAAAGGTCGGACACGACGACACCTTCACCCACGCGGTACGAGCCTCCTCGAGCGTCTGCGGCACTGCTGTGACGCAAGTGCCGATCATAAGCGGTCGGCGCGCGATACCCTCTCGCGGTGGTGAGGCCGCTGATTGTCGCCGCCGTCGGGCTGGCTGCGGCACTGCTCGTGCGACTTGCGTTCAATCACAGCCTGTGGTGGCTACTGGCAGCGGTGCCGTTGGCGCTGCTGGCGGTGGTCGGGGTGTGGGACCTGGTGCAGACCCGGCACGCCATCCTGCGGTCGTTCCCCATCCTCGGGCACGCACGGTTCCTGCTGGAGACCATTCGCCCGGAGATCCAGCAGTACTTCATCGAGTCGAACACCGACGGCACCCCGTTCGACCGCGAAACCCGCGACATGGTCTACGAGCGGGCCAAAGGCACCAAGGGCGACGAGCCCTTCGGCACCGAACGCAACGTCAACGCGTTGGGCTACGAGTTCCTCCGCCACTCCCTGCGGGCAAAATTCGCCTCGGACGTGGCACCGAAGGTCCGCGTCGGCGGGCCCGACTGCACCCAGCCCTATGACATTGCGCTGCTGAATGTTTCGGCGATGAGCTTCGGGGCACTGTCCGGCAACGCGATCCTGGCGCTCAACGGCGCCGCGGCCAGAGGCGGCTTCGCGCACGACACCGGTGAGGGCGCGATCAGCCCGTACCACCTGCGCCCCGGTGGCGACCTGATCTGGGAGATCGGCTCCGGCTACTTCGGCTGCCGCGACGACGCGGGTGGCTTCGACGCGACGAAGTTCGCCGAGAAGGCCCAACTCCCCGCGGTGAAGGCCATCTCGATAAAGCTGTCGCAGGGCGCCAAGCCCGGTTTGGGCGGTGTGCTTCCCGGCCCCAAGGTCAGCGCCGAGATCGCCGCGGCGCGAGGCGTGCCGCAGGGGCGCACCGTCATCTCGCCGCCCGCGCACACCGCGTTCAGCACGCCGGTGCAGATGATGACGTTCATCGCGACATTGCGTCGCCTGTGCGGGGGCAAGCCGGTCGGATTCAAACTGTGCGTCGGGGCACGCAGCGAATTCCTGTCCATCTGCAAGGGCATGCTGGCCACCGGCATCACGCCGGACTTCGTCATCGTCGACGGCTCCGAGGGCGGAACCGGTGCGGCGCCACAGGAATTCGAGGACCACGTCGGCATGCCGCTCACCGAGGGCCTGATGCTGGTGCACAACAGCCTGGTCGGCGTCGGACTGCGAGACCGGATAAGGATCGGCGCCTCGGGCAAGGTGGCCAGCGGTGTCGACATCGTCACGCGGATCATCCAGGGCGCCGACTTCACGCTGTCGGCCCGGGCGATGATGTTCGCCGTCGGCTGCATCCAGGCGCAGAAGTGCAACACCAATACGTGTCCGGTCGGGGTGGCCACCCAGGACCCCGGCCTGACCCGTTCGCTGGACGTGCCGGACAAGACGAAGCGGGCGTACAACTTTCAGCGCGCGACGGTGGCCAGCGCCGCCCAGATCGTCGCGTCGATGGGGTTGGACGGCTTCGACGAACTCGATCCGTCGATGCTCAACCGCCGTGTCGAGGGCCAGCGCACGCGCTCCTACGCCGAGCTGTACGAGTGGCTGTTGCCGGGGGAACTGCTGGAGGAGCCGGTACCGGAGTCCTGGCGCTCGGACTGGATCCAAGCCAGCGCCGACGAATTCCGCTGAACCGGCGCCACGGCCACGCGAAGTCAGTCCTCGTCGGCGGGGTCACCCGCCTGCGGGTCCGGACGAACCTTGAGTCGGTACATCGTCAGATCGACAGGCACGCCGCTGGGAGGGCCGGCGAACACCTGCTTGCGTACCCGACTGACGGTGACGCCCATTTCGTCGAGGCGTCCCGGCTCGATGCGGTCGAGAGTGGGACCCGACACGATGAGTCCGCCCTTGGTCGCGCGTTCCATCACCCTGGCCGCGATGTTGACGTCGACGCCCAGCCAGTCCGAGCCGATCCGCAGTGGCCGGCCGGTGTGGACGCCGCACCGCATTCGCGGCCGGTAGCCGTCGACGTCGACATCCTGCAGGGCGACATGGGCCGCCAGCACTGCGGTAAGGGCGATTTCAGGGGTGTCGAACACCGCCATCAGACCGTCGCCCATCCGCTTGACGATGTGCCCGCCTCGATCCAGCATCGGCGGTTCGATCGCAGCCGCGACCCGCCGCAGCAGTGTGAGGCCGGCGTCGTCCCCGGCCTTCAGGGACCACGATGAGAACCCGACCAGGTCGGTGAACACGATCGTCTTCTCCGCTTTGACTGGGGTCCGGGAAACCAGTTCGTTGAGCGCCTGCCACACCTGCAGGCCCGCAAGGCTCAGCTCCCGTACCACGGCATCGCGGTCCGGCAGTAGACGGGCCGCCGCCCGTGCCGCGGCACGTGCCCCCCCTTCACCCGCGGTGGACAGCGGGTCGCCGAATTCGGGGTCACCGGGCAGCACGCGTCGGGCGCGGCGGATGAACGCGACCAGGCGGGAATGACGTTTGGGGACCTCGAGACCCGCCGCACCGTCGGCGCGGTGGTTATCCGGGCCGGCCGTCTTGGTCGTTCCGGATTTATCAGAGTCCACCGCGTCAGGTTAGGGGCCATGTGATGCGCGGGCAATCGCCCTCGCGTGAGATAACCCACCTCAAACGCAAAGTTGCAGGTCACACCGACACTGCAGCGCGGTAGCCGGTCGATAACGACGCGCCGAACTGCCTGCCGAAATCGTGGACAACAGCCGTTGTCAACACTATCGTGAGTGCACCCACTGGGATCAGGAGTACCGATGAAGACACAACGCAGTGTCATCGACAACGAGGCCTACCCGCGGCCGCTGGGTCCCGATTCGCTGACCTGGAAGTACTTCGGCGACCTGCGAACCGCCATGCTCGGTGTCTGGATCGGCGCCATTCAGAACATGTATCCGCAGTTGGGCGCGGGCGTGGAGGACCATTCGATCCTGCTGCGCGAGCCGCTGCAGCGGGTGGCCCGGTCGGTGTACCCGATCTACGGCGTGGTCTACGACGGTTACCGCGCCCCGCAGACCGGCGCGCAGATCAAGGCCTTCCACACCACCATCAAGGGCGTCGACGCGCAGGGCCGGCGCTACCACGCGTTGAACCCAGAGACGTTCTATTGGGCGCACGCGACGTTCTTCATGTTGATCATCAAGGTGGCCGAGTACTTCTGCGGCGGGCTTACCGAAGCCGAGAAGCGCCAGCTGTTCGAGGAACACGTTCAGTGGTACCGGATGTACGGCATGAGCATGCGCCCGGTGCCCGAGACGTGGGAGGCCTTCTGCGAATACTGGGACCGCACCTGCCGCGAGGAACTCGAGATCAACCGCGCCACGCGGGACATCTTCACCATCCGCATCCCCAAACCGAAGTTCGTGCTGATGCCGACCCCGTTGTGGGATCAGATGTTTCGGCCCCTGGTCGCCGGCCAGCGCTGGATTGCCGCGGGGCTGTTCGACCCGGCGCTGCGCGAGAAGGCCGGGATGCGCTGGACACCCGGTGACGAGGTGTTGTTGCGGTTGTTGGGCAAGGCCGTCGAGATCGCGTTCTGGGCGGTGCCCGACGAGATCCGGCTGCATCCCCGTGCGCTGGCCGCGTACCGTCGCGCATCGGGTCGCGCGCCGGCCGACGCGCCACTTGTCGAGGCGCCGTTCTTCATGGACCCGCCCAGGGACCGCCGGGGTATGCCGATGCATTACACGCCGCGGCGCAAGCTACCCTTCCCGGTAACACTGGTTGCGGCCCCGCCGATTCCTAAAGCCATTGTCGAACGTGCGGGTTCCCTTGTCCACACGACATTCTCACTCGCCGGTATGCGTCCGGCCCGGGGCCGGCGGCCGGCGGCCTGACCCCTGCCCGACCCCTGCCCGACAACCGAATCGAGAATCAATGATCGAGTGGTCCGACGTCGACCTCGCCGTGCGCGATGCCGTCCGTCAGTTCGTGGACAAGGAGGTGAGGCCTCACGTCGACGCACTGGAAAGCGGCGAAATGGAGCCCTACCCGATCATCAGGAAGCTGTTCGCCACCTTCGGTCTTGACGTCATGGCCCGCGAATCGCTGCAGAAGCGGCTCAGCCGCATGAGCGATGGTTCGAATTCCTCCGACCGAGCCGCATCCGGTGGGATGTTCGGCGGCGACGCGTCGTCGGCGGGAATGGGTTTCATGATGATCAGTGAACTGTGCCGGGTGTCCATGGGCATCGTCACCGGCATGGGCGTCAGCCTGGGGCTGACGGTGCCGACCATCGCCGGCCGCGGCACGCTGGCCCAGCAGCAGCGCTGGCTGCCCGGGTTGGTCACCTACGAGAAAATCGGCGCCTGGGCGATCACCGAACCCGACTCCGGCTCGGATGCCTTCGGCGGGATGAAGTCCTACGTGGTCCGCGACGGTGAGGACTACATCCTCAACGGTCAGAAGACGTTCATCACCAATGGCCCCGACGCCGACGTGGTGGTGGTCTACGCCAAGCTCCACGAAGGTGCGGCGGGCGATGCCAATCCACGCGACCGCAAGGTGCTGACCTTCGTGCTGGACCGCGGTATGGAAGGCTTCGTCCAGTCGAAACCGTTCCGCAAGATGGGAATTCACTCATCCCGAACCGGCGAGCTGTTCTTCAGCAACGTCCGGTTGGGCCGCGACCGACTGCTCGGCGAAACCGAAGGAGAGGGCGCCAATGAGTCGGGCGACGGGCGGGCGAGCGCTCGGTCGAACTTTTCGGCCGAGCGTATCGGTGTGGCATCGATGTCACTGGGCGTCATCGAGGAATGCCTACGGCTGTGCGTGGACTACGCCAAGAGTCGGACGCTGTGGGGGCAGAAGATCGGGCAGTTCCAGTTGATCCAGCTGAAGCTGGCCAACATGGAGGTTGCACGGATGAACGTGCGCAACATGCTCTTCCGGATCATCGAGGCCCAGCAGAGCGGTGTGCAGATCTCGCTGGCCGAGGCCTCGGCGATCAAGTACTACTGCTCGCAGGCGGCGACCGATGTCGCGATGGAAGCCGTGCAGCTGTTCGGCGGCAATGGGTACATGACCGAGTACCGCGTCGAGCAGCTCGCCCGTGATGCGAAGTCTTTGATGATCTACGCGGGCAGCAACGAGGTGCAGATCACCCATGTGGCCCGGGGGCTGCTCGCGTAGTCAGCTTGCATCGCCGAGAGTGGGGCGTTTGCCTGGATTCTCCCGAAATCACCTGAAAAGGCCCACTCTCGGCGAGCGTCGGCGACGCCCGTCAGCGCGGGGCGGCCCGGGTGCTCTGGTACAGACAGATGGCCGCCGCGGCGGCCACGTTGAGGCTTTCGGCATGGCCGGGCATCTCGATCCGCACCCGGTGATCGGCCAGTGTGGCGACTTCGGCGGGCAAACCGTGCGCTTCGGGCCCGAACAGCCACGCGGTGGGTCCCGCAAGCTCGACGCCGGACAACTCGACCGCATCATCGAGCGTTGTAGCCAATACCTGTAACCCGGACTGCCGCAACGCGGTAACCGCCGCGACGGCATCGGGTTCCACGATGACCGGCAGGTGGAAGATGCTGCCGGTGGACGCACGCAGGCACTTGCCGTTGTACGGGTCCACAGAGTGGCCGGTCAACAGCACCGCGTCCGCTCCCATCGCATCGGCGATGCGGATCAGCGTGCCGGCGTTGCCCGGTTCGGAGATGCCAACAGCCACCGCCACCAACCGGGGACCACCGGAGAGCACGTCGGCCAGATTCGGCGTGGGCAGCTCGCACACCGCCACCAGCCCCGCCGGAGTCACGGTGTCGGATAATGATTTCGCCGCGCGCTCAGTGACCAGGCAGACGGGAGTGCCGGCGATCAACGAGCCATGCCGGACGGCGGCGTCCTCGGTGGCGAACACCTCGATCGCCAGTCCGCGGGTGACTGCAGCCCCCACCAGGTTGGGGCCTTCAGCCAGGAACCGTCCCGCACGAGTTCGGCCCGCGTGGCGCAGCAGCTTGACGGCTGCGACCACGCGGGCCGAACGCTCAGTGAGCAGTTGCCGGCTCAGGCGGCCTCGCCGGACGGCGCATTGACATCGGCGGGAAGCGCGGCCTTGGCCACCTCGACAAGAGCCGCGAACGCCGCGGCGTCGCTGACGGCGATCTCCGCGAGGTTCTTGCGATCCACCTCGACACCGGCGGCCTTGAGGCCCTGGATGAGGCGGTTGTAGGTGATGTCATTGGCGCGGGCCGCGGCGTTGATACGGGTGATCCACAGCTTGCGGAACTCACCCTTGCGCGCCCGCCGGTCCCGGTAGGCGTAGGTCATCGAATGCAGCTGCTGCTCTTTGGCTTTGCGGTAGAGCCGCGAGCGCTGGCCGCGGTAGCCCTTGGAAGCCTTGAGGACTGTGCGCCTCTTCTTCTGCGCGTTGACTGCGCGCTTCACGCGTGCCATGAGGTTTTCCTATCTCGTCGGGTCAGGTTAAGTGGGGCTGCGTTCAGCCGTTGAGCAACTTCTTGACGCGCTTGACGTCGTTGGCCGCCACCTCGGTCCGGCCGTCGAGACGACGGGTCCGCGTGGTCGGCTTGTGCTCCATGAGGTGGCGACGGTTGGCTTTCTGCCGCACGATCTTGCCGGTTCCGGTCTTGCGGAACCGCTTGGAAGCGCCGCTGTGGGTCTTGGCCTTGGGCATTGGTCCTCAGTTCTGCTCAGGTGGTGGTGGCTGGGTTGTCGTCGGCTGGGCACCGGTGTTGGCAGTCGGGCCCGGACGGCGCGCGGGTGTATCAGCGTCATGCGCGGCCTTGGCACGAGTCTTCGCGCCGCGGTGCGGTGCCAGCACCATCGTCATGTTGCGGCCGTCTTGCTTGGCCGACGTCTCGACGAAGCCGTAGTCGGCCACGTCGGCGCCGAGGCGTTGCAACAATCGGTAGCCCAGTTCGGGGCGGGACTGTTCGCGGCCGCGGAACATGATGGTCACCTTGACCTTCGACCCCGCTTCGAGGAAGCGGACCACGTGACCCTTCTTGGTCTGGTAGTCGTGGTCGTCGATCTTGGGACGCAGCTTCTGTTCCTTGACGACGGTCTGCTGCTGGTTCTTGCGAGACTCGCGCTCCTTGAGAGCCGTCTCGTACTTGTACTTGCCATAGTCCATGATCTTGCAGACCGGTGGCCTGGCGTTCGGGGCAACTTCGACAAGGTCGAGATCGGCATCCGCGGCGACGCGGAGTGCATCTTCGATGCGCACAATGCCTACCTGCTCCCCGCCGGGTCCGATCAATCGGACTTCAGGTACCCGAATGCGCTCGTTGACGCGGGTCTCAGTGCTGATGTGGCCTCCCTGGTTGGTTCCTGTCGGAGCCCAAACCCATCAGCACCCTGTCCGTCAGAACAGAAAAAGCCCTGCTCGAAGCAGGGCCCAGTGCCGACCAGTCACGGTTTGACCCGCCTGCGCACGTGCAGAACGGGCATCCGAAGATGCCCGTTGACCGGACCGCGCTACCGTAAGGTAAGCGGTGGGAGTGGGACTCCACTTGTGGTTGTCCCGGCTGTGCCGGAACGGTCGCGCATGCCAGTCTAGCAGGCATGACCGATGATCCCAGAATCGCGGCGGACCCGTCGGCCCCGGACGCCCCGCCCGTTCGTGAACTCGCCGAAGTCCCGGCCGTCGAGGTGATCACCCGGTCGGCGGTGATGTTGATGAGCGCCGCAGCCGAAAAGCTCGGGCTGTCCCACCCGTGTCCAGACCACAGCCCACACCGTGATCTCGACGAGGCCCGCCGACTCATCGCCGCGCTGGCCGGGCTGGTCACCGCATCGGCCGAGTACCTGGGACCGCATGGTGGACCGTTGCGGGACGGGCTGAAGAGCCTGCAGCTGGCTTTTCGCGAAGCCGCCGTCGCGCCGGACGAGCCCGGCGACGGCCCGGGCGAGAAATACACCGGCGCGGTCTGGTAGCCGATCGCCGTAGGTGTTTCTGCCGCACAATCTGCATCCCAAGCGAATATCCTCGCCTCCTGTGACCATCACCAGTCGTCGGACAACCCGGTCAAGTTCGCGCTACCACTGGGTTCCGGCCGCCGCCGGCTGGACGATCGGCATCATCGCCACCCTGTCCCTCATCGCGAGCGTCTCGCCAGGCGTGCGGTGGCTCATCAGGATTCCCCGCGAGTTCGTCAACGATTACATCTTCAACTTCCCTGACACCAGCTTCGCCTGGGCTTTCGTCCTGGCCCTACTGGCCGCGGCGCTGGCCGCGCGCAAACGGGTCGCCTGGTGGATCCTGCTGGTCTACCTTTTCGCCTCGATCGTCTGGAATGTCGGGAGCCTGTCCACCGGCGCCGGACCGCTGGCCGACGACATCGGTGAAGCAATCGGCCTGACCGTCCACGTCGCGGCGCTGGTGTTCGTGGTCTTGGCCCGCGACGAATTCTGGGCGAAGGTCCGTCGGGGAGCGCTGATCAAGGCCGCTGCCGTCCTGGTGACCGGCATGGCGATCGGCATCCTGGTCGGCTGGGGCCTGCTCGAGCTGTTCCCCGGGACGCTCGCCCGCGATGACCGGTTTCTTTATGCGGTCAACCGCGTCAGCGCATTTGCCGGGGCCGGACCCGAGCAGTTCGACGGCGATCCACGCGGGCTCGTCAACGCGCTGCTCGGCCTGTTCGGCGCGCTCGCGCTGATGGCAGCGGCGATCGTGCTGTTCCAGTCCCAGCGTTCGGAAAACGCGCTGACCGGCGAGGACGAATCCGCCATCCGCGGACTGCTCGAGCTCTACGGGAAGAACGACTCTCTGGGCTACTTCGCGACCCGCCGGGACAAGTCGGTGGTGTTCGCCGCCAGCGGTCGCGCGGCGATCACCTACCGCGTGGAGGTGGGCGTATGCCTGGCCAGCGGGGATCCCATCGGCGACCCGCGGGCGTGGCGTCCGGCAATCGACGCCTGGCTGCAGCTGTGCCAGACCTACGGCTGGGCTCCCGGCGTGATGGGCGCCAGTTCAATTGCGGCCCAGTCGTTTCGCGAAGCCGGCCTCAATGCAATCGAACTCGGCGACGAGGCGATCCTGCACCCGGACCGCTTCCGGCTCACCGGGTCCGACATGAAACCGGTGCGTCAGGCCGCCACCCGTGCGCGCCGGGCCGGGCTGACGGTGCGTATCCGCCGGCATCGCGAACTGTCCACCGACGAGATGGCCTGGGTGATCAAACGCGCCGACAAGTGGCGCGACACCGAGACCGAACGCGGATTCTCGATGGCCCTGGGTCGGCTCGGCGATCCGGCCGACTCGGACTGCCTGCTGGTCGAGGCGGTCAGTGGCCACCAGACCGATACGCCCGAGACCGTCGTCGCGATGCTCTCGCTGGTGCCATGGGGCGCCAACGGGGTGTCGCTGGACGTGATGCGGCGCTCCCCCGGCTCGCCCAACGGCACCATCGAATTGATGGTGACCGAACTCTGCCAGCAAGCGGAAACCTTTGGCATCACTCGTATTTCGCTGAACTTCGCAATGTTCCGATCCGCGTTCGAGGAGGGCGCCCAACTGGGCGCCGGCCCGGTCGCACGGCTGTGGCGCGGACTGCTGCTGTTCTTCTCGCGGTGGTGGCAACTCGAGACGCTGTACCGCTCGAACATGAAGTACCAACCGGAGTGGGTACCCCGCTACGCCTGCTATGAGGACGCCCGGCTGATCCCGCGGGTGGGAGTGGCCTCGGTGATCGCCGAGGGCTTCCTGGTCCTGCCGTTCGGCCGACGCAACAAACAGCACACCGGCCACCATTCGTCGGTTCCGCAGGCCCTCGCTGCCACCGGAACACTGCGAAGCGACGGCACGGCCCCGGATCTCACCGATCTGCCCGAGGAGTTCTCCGAAGACGCCGCCGGCCCCCGTCTGCCCGAGCAGGTCCGGGTACGGATGTCCAAGCTCGAGTCCTTGCGCGACAACGGAATCGACGCATATCCGGTTGGGCAGGCGCCCAGCCACACCGTCTCCCAGGCCCTCGACGAACCCGATGGCGGAGCTGTCACCGTCGCCGGGCGCATCCTGCGCATCCGCGACTACGGGGGCGTGTTGTTCGCCCAGTTGCGCGACTGGTCCGGCGACACCCAGCTGCTCTTCGACAACAGAGAGCTCGAAATAGATTCGAAAGCAACGGCTTTCACCGCAGCGATCGATCTGGGCGATCTGATCGAGGTGACCGGTGTGATGGGCGACAGCAAGTCAGGCACCCGCTCGGTCCTGGTACGGCGCTGGCGGCTGATCGGCAAGTGCCTGAGACCCCTGCCCGACAAGTGGAAGGGCCTGACCGACCAGGAGGCACGGGTGCGGTCACGCTCTGTCGATCTGGCCGTCAACACCGAATCCCGCGATCTGGTTCGGGCCCGCAGCCACATCTTGCGGGCGATCCGTGAAACCTTGTTCGCCAAGGGATTTCTGGAGGTCGAGACGCCGATCCTGCAGCAGATCCACGGCGGCGCCAACGCCCGGCCGTTCGCGACCCACATCAACGCCTACGACCTCGATCTGTACCTGCGGATTGCGCCGGAGCTGTACCTGAAACGGCTGTGCGTCGGCGGCGTCGAGAGGGTATTCGAACTGGGCCGCGCATTCCGCAACGAGGGCGTCGACTTCAGCCATAATCCGGAGTTCACCCTGCTGGAGGCCTATCAAGCGCACGCCGACTACCTGGTGTGGATCGACGGCTGCCGTGAGCTCATCCAGAATGCGGCGATGGCGGCCAACGAAGCACAGGTGGTGATGCGGCGAGCGCCCGGCGGCGGCCTGGAACCGGTGGACATCTCCGGTCACTGGCCGGTCAAAACCGTGCACGACGCGGTGTCGGAAGCCCTCGGCGATCCCGTCGACCCCGACACCAGCCTGGACGCACTGCGCCGGATGTGCGACCGGGCTGACATCCCCTATCACCGCCATTGGGATGCCGGCGCCGTCGTCCTCGAGATGTACGAACACCTCGTCGAGGACCGGACCGAGGCACCAACTTTCTACACCGATTTCCCCACCTCGGTTTCACCGTTGACCCGACCGCACCGCAGCAGAAGCGGAGTCGCCGAGCGGTGGGATCTGGTGGCCTGGGGCGTCGAACTGGGCACGGCCTACAGCGAGCTCACCGATCCGGTCGAGCAGCGCCGGCGACTGCAGGAACAGTCGCTACGGGCCGCCGGCGGCGACCCCGAGGCGATGGAACTCGACGAGGACTTCCTGCAGGCCATGGAGTACGCAATGCCGCCGACCGGTGGTCTGGGCATGGGCGTCGACCGTGTCGTCATGCTGATCACCGGCCGCAGCATCCGCGAGACGTTGCCGTTCCCACTGGCCAAACCCCATTAGCCGACCATCAGCCGGACGGCGTCGGTCAACCCCCAGCCTGTTCACAGCAGACCCGAAGAATCGCGCGCCACGATAAGGGGGTGACACAGCTGTGGGCGTGGGTGGGCTCTTTCCAGCAACACATTTCGCTCATGCACGGTTGGGTGCCGATTGTCGTTCAAGCCCTTGCCGTGGCGGCTCTCCTGGCCGCCGTGGGGTGGCGGACCTCTCGGTGGCGACGAGTGTGGGTACCGGTGGCCGCACTGTTCGGGGTGGCCTGCGCGATCGGTGCGCAATGGTTCATCGCTACCGACGGGCTGGCCGGCGAGCCGGTTCCGCGCCAGCTGTGGGTCTGGGTCGCCCTGACCGGCCTGGCGACGGGCGTGATGGGGCTCGGCTGGCGCGGCGTGCACTGGAGGCGTCGCGGCGCGTCCATGCTCGCGGTGCCATTGTGCCTGCTCAGCACCGCCCTGGCGGTCAACGGCTGGGTGGGATATTTCCCCTCCGTGCAGGACGCCTGGAGTCAGCTGACCGGTGGGCCGCTGCCCGATCAGGTCAGCGGGGCCTCGGTCAACGCGGTGGCCGAACAGACCCGGGACCACCATGTGCTGCCGGCGACCGGTTCCGTGGTGCCGGTGGACATCCCGTCCACCGCGTCGAAATTCAGGCACCGAGGTGAACTTGTCTACCTTCCGCCGGCGTGGTTCACGTCGAGCCCGCCACCCAAATTGCCGACCGTGATGATGATCGGCGGCGAATTCAACACACCCGCCGACTGGTTGCGGGCGGGAAACGCCATCGCCACCACCGACAACTTCGCCGCGACGCACGGCGGCAATGCCCCCGTGCTCGTGTTCGTCGATGCCGGAGGCGCGTTCAACAACGACACCGAATGTGTGAACGGTCCGCGCGGCAACGCAGCCGATCACCTGACCAAGGACGTTGTCCCGTTCATGACGGCGAACTTCGGCGTCCGGCCGGGCCGGTCCAACTGGGGCATCGTCGGCTATTCGATGGGCGGCACCTGCGCGGTCGATCTGGCCACCATGCATCCGGACATGTTCGGTGCGATCGTCGACATCGCCGGTGATCAGTCCCCGAACTCGGGCAACAAGGCCCAGACCGTCGATCGGCTGTTCGGCGGGGACACCGAGGCGTGGTCGGCATTCGACCCGGCAACCGTGATCACCAGACACGGTCCGTACGACGGGCTCTCGATCTGGTTCGCGGTCAACGGCGCGCCGGCAAGTGCCGCCTCGCAACGCCGCGAAGTCGCGGTCGGCGACCACCGTACGGGCGGGACGGCAGGCAACGGCAGCCCGGATGCCCAGACGACCGCGGCGAATTCGCTGTGCGGACTCGGGGCCGCCAACGGAATCGACTGCGTGGTGATCGCGCAGCCCGGCAAGCACGATTGGCCGTTCGCGGCGCGGGTGTTCACCGCGGCGCTGCCGTGGCTGGCCGGTGCGATCCATACACCCGGTGACCCGGTGGTGCCGCTGGCGCCACCGGCCGGCGGCACGGGGCAACGGTCGCGCACTGAGGCCGCCCGTCGATAGCCCCCGCTCGACGCGCCCGCCGAGGGGTACGGTGACGTCATGGCCGACGACAAGAGCGGGCAGAGTGGACCGCCCGCCACGCTGCGGACGGCGACCTCCGATGCTCCCGACACGTTCATCACGCCTTCGCAGCCGGTCGAGGATGTCGGCTATACGCCCCGCGGCGTGCCCACCTTCGACTCGGTACGAGAGAAGATAGAGACGCGCTACGGCACCGCGCAGGGCGCCCACGAGCTAGCCTCCGACACCCCGGAGGCCCGCACGGCCGAGAAGCAGTACGAGGAATGGCAGCAGGCGGCCGCCGAGAGGCTCGAGCAGATCCGTTCCTCGATGCGGACCCAGTCCGGCAAGGAATCCGGGGGCGCCTGACGCCGCGCGTTGTCGGTGAGCGCCACCTCGTCCAGAGAGGACTCACGCAGACGTTGTGCGAGTGAGCTTCTGCACGGCTCCTGACTCAACGTCAGGCAGTGCCTTTCGCGTGCGGGTCGGGCGCGTGGCCGGCACGGGTGCCGGGTGACCCAGGATCTCGCCGAGGAACTTGCCCGTGTAGCTCTCTGGTGTATTCGCCACCTCTTGCGGTGTGCCCTCGGCGACGACTGTGCCACCCCCGGCGCCGCCCTCCGGCCCCATGTCGATCACCCAGTCGGATGTCTTTATCACGTCGAGGTTGTGTTCGATGACGATGACCGAATTACCTTTGTCGACAAGGCTGTTGATGACCTTGAGCAGCTTGCGGATGTCCTCGAAATGCAGGCCGGTGGTCGGCTCGTCGAGGATGTAGACCGTCCGCCCGGTGGACCGCTTCTGCAGTTCGGCGGCCAGTTTCACCCGCTGTGCCTCGCCGCCGGACAATGTGGGTGCCGGCTGGCCGAGTCGCACATAGCCCAACCCGACGTCGACGAGTGTCTTCAGATAGCGGTGAATGCCGGTGATCGGTTCGAAGAACTCCGCGGCCACCTCGATCGACATGTCGAGCACTTCACTGATGGTCTTGCCCTTGTAGTGCACTTCGAGGGTCTCGCGGTTGTAGCGCGCACCCTGGCACACCTCGCACGGGACGTAGACATCCGGCAGGAAGTTCATCTCGATCTTGATCGTGCCGTCACCCGAACACGCTTCGCAGCGGCCACCTTTGACGTTGAAGGAGAACCGACCGGGCTGGTAGCCGCGGACCTTTGCCTCCGTCGTGGCGGCGAACAGGGTGCGGATCTTGTCGAAAACGCCGGTGTACGTGGCGGCGTTGGACCGCGGTGTCCGCCCGATCGGCGACTGGTCGACCCGGACCAACTTGTCGACGTTGTCCAGACCCGAGACCCGGGTGTGCCGGCCGGGCACCTGCCGTGCCCCGTTGAGCTTATTGGCCAGTACCGCCGCCAGGATATCGTTGACCAGGGTCGATTTTCCCGAACCTGACACACCGGTCACGGCGGTCAGCACACCCAGCGGGAAGGCCACGTCGATGTCGCGGAGGTTGTGCTCGCGTGCGCCCACCACCGTCAACTGCCGCCGGTGGTCGACCGCGCGCCTGATGGCGGGCACCTCGATCCTCTGCCGACCGGACAGATACGCACCGGTGATGGACTTCTTGTTGCGCAGCAGATCTGCATACGTCCCGCTGTGCACGACCGTGCCGCCGTGCTCGCCGGCGGCCGGACCGATGTCCACCACCCAGTCGGAGTGCGCGATGGTGTCCTCGTCGTGCTCGACGACGATCAGCGTATTGCCGAGATCCCTCAGCCGTGTGAGGGTTTCGATGAGCCGGCGGTTGTCGCGTTGATGCAGACCGATGGAGGGCTCGTCGAGCACGTACAAAACGCCGACCAGACCGGAGCCGATCTGGGTGGCCAGCCGGATGCGCTGGGCCTCGCCGCCGGACAGCGTCCCCGCGGCGCGCCCAAGTGACAGGTACTCCAGACCGACGTCGAGCAGGAAGCCGAGCCGGGACTGTACCTCCTTGAGGACCTGACCCGCGATGGCCTGCTCGCGCGGGCCGAGGGTGAGTGCGTTGAGGAATTCCGAGCAGTCCGAGATGGACAACGCACACACCTCGGCGATGGACTTGGCGCCGCGCTCCCCTGCTGCCAGGGTGACCGCCAGGATCTCCGGCTTGAGGCGAGTGCCCGCGCAGACCGGGCACGGTACATCGCGCATGAATCCCTCGTAGCGCTCCTTCATCAACTCCGATTCGGTCTGGTCGATCTTGCGCTCCAGAAAGGCCAGCACGCCCTCGAAGTCCGCGTAGTACGACCGCACCCGCCCGTAGCGGTTCTTGTAGCGGACATGGACCTGCTCGTCGCAGCCCTCGAGGATCGCCTTGCGCGCTTTGGCCGGCAGCTTGCTCCACGGGGTGTCCACGTCGAAGCCCAGCGCCTCACCCAGACCAGCCATCATCCGGGTGAAGTACTCCGCGGTGTGACCCATCGACCACGGCGCCACCGCACCCTGGGCGAGGGTCAGGTCCGGATCGGGCACCACCAGGTCGGGGTCGACCTCCTTACGGATGCCCAGCCCGACACATTCGGGGCACGCGCCATAAGGCGAGTTGAACGAGAACGACCGGGGTTCGAGGTCGTCGACGGCCAGCGGATGGCCGTTGGGGCAGGCGAGCTTCTCGGAGAAGCGTTGCTCACGGTGGGGATGGTCGTCATCACGATCGACAAAGTCGAGTACAACAATGCCGTCGGCAAGGTTCAGCGCCGTCTCGACCGAGTCGGTGAGTCGTTGTTTGGCCGACGACTTGACGGTGAGCCGGTCGACGACCACCTCGATGTCGTGTTTCTCCTGTTTCTTCAGCTTCGGTGGATCGGTCAGCGGATGCACCACACCGTCGACCCGCACCCGGCTGTATCCCTGGGCGTTGAGTTTCTCGAACAGGTCGACGAACTCGCCTTTGCGGGTGCGCACCACCGGTGCCAGCACCTGGAACCGGGTGCCCTCGTCCATCGCGAGCACCTGGTCGACGATTTGCTGCGGCGTCTGCTTGGCGATGCGCTGCCCGCACGCCGGACAATGCGGGGTCCCAGCGCGCGCGTAGAGCAACCGCAGGTAGTCGTAGACCTCGGTGATGGTGCCGACCGTCGACCGTGGATTGCGGTTGGTCGACTTCTGGTCGATGGACACGGCCGGTGACAGACCCTCGATGAAGTCGACGTCCGGCTTGTCCATCTGACCGAGGAACTGGCGCGCGTAGGCCGAGAGCGATTCGACGTAGCGGCGCTGTCCCTCGGCGAAAATGGTGTCGAAGGCGAGCGACGACTTGCCCGACCCGGACAGCCCGGTGAACACGATCAGGGCGTCGCGAGGCAGGTCGACGTCGATGCTGCGCAGATTGTGCTCGCGCGCACCCTGGACGATCAGGCGGTCGGCCACGCAGGTCCCTTCCAGCGGTTCAGCCTGGTATCTGTGACGACGGGCGGTGGTCTCCACACACGTCGGGCTCCATGCTATTCGCCCCACCCGACAAGTCGACGATCCCGCCGAGGAACGAGGCGGGTGAGGAGCGCGTCAAAACAAACCCGACAAGTCGACGATCCCGCCGAGGAACGAGGCGGGTGAGGAGCGCGTCAAAACAAACCCGACAATTCCCCCGGTCGCCGGTAACGTCACCATCCATGACAGTGATCGACGACGACTACACCGGCCATGTCGAAGCGGGTTCCGGAGCCCGGCGCACGCTGCCGGGCGCTTCCATCGTGAAGGTGTCGGTGGGCCCGATGGACAACAACGCCTACCTGGTCACCTGCTCCCGAACTGGCGAGTCGCTACTCATCGACGCCGCCAACGACGCCGACACCCTGATCGACGTCGTGCGTCGGTACGCCCCGAACCTGAAACTGATCCTTACCACCCATCAGCACTTCGATCACTGGCAGGCTCTGGAGGTGCTGGCCGCCGAGACCGGGGCGCCGACGGCCGCGCACGCGCTCGATGCCGAACCGTTGCCCGTCACCCCGGACCGGACCGTGGCCGGCGGTGACACCGTCACACTGGGAGATCTGACGTTCGATGTCATCCATCTGCGAGGCCACACCCCGGGCTCGGTCGCCCTGGCCCTGTCCGGTGCAGCCGTCGGCGGGGTGACGCAGTTGTTCACCGGCGACTGCCTGTTTCC
>CAYLWH010000027.1:0-40180 GCA_964387245.1 uncultured Mycobacterium sp. | reverse complement strand
AGGTATTGCAGTCCGCGAACATTGGGTGGCACCAATTGTGCTGCGTCGGTTGCGAGTGCATCTACGAATGCGGCGACCAGTCCGGACGGGCAATCTGGGCGGCAGAGTAGCAGATTGGGCACGCCGATGGACCGGGTGCCCGGCGGTACATAGGCGCCGGTGGGGACGCGGTGCATGTCGGGTGGGCGGCCCGGTAAATTTCCGTCGCACTTAACATCGGCACTGTGCGCCTCGACGTCCAGCAGCTCGCAGCGTTCGCCGCGGTTGTCGAGTTGGGCAGCTTCGACGCCGCCGCACAGCGTCTCCATGTCACCCCGTCGGCCATCAGCCAGCGCATAAAGGCACTCGAGCAGCGTGTCGGCCAAGTGCTGGTGGTCCGCGAAAAGCCTTGTGTGGCAACGCCGGCGGGTGTTCCACTGCTTCGCCTCGCCGCACAGACCGCGATGCTGGAAGCCGAGGCTCTCGCGGAGATGGGCGGAACCGGGTCGACGGACCGGAACCGAATCTCGCTGGCGGTCAACGCCGACTCGATGAGCACCTGGTTCACCGCTGTCTTCGCGCAACTGCCCGAGGTGCTCTTCGACATCAGGATCGAGGACCAGGACCACTCGGCGCGACTGCTGCGGGAAGGCGTGGTGATGGGCGCGGTCACCACTGAACGCACACCCGTGCCTGGTTGTCGGGTGCAGGCGCTGGGAGTGATGCGGTATCTGCCCGTGGCAACAGCACCCTATGTGCGGCGCTATCTGCTTGGCGGCTTCACCGCCGACGCCGTGTCAAAGGCCCCGTCGTTGGCGTGGACCCGCGCTGACGCCCTACAAGATATGTTGGTGCGCAAGGTCTTTCGTCGGTCTATCGAGAGGCCCACGCATTATGTGCCGACTCCGGAAGGATTCGGTGCGGCGGTGCGGGCCGGACTGGGCTGGGGCATGTACCCCGAGCAGAACCTCGATGACGACTTCGTCCGGGTCTGCGACGCCCACCTCGACGTCCCGCTGTTCTGGCAGTGCTGGAAGCTCGACAGTGCGGTGCTCGCGCGCGTCACCGATGTGGTCGAAGTGGCGGCCGGGGCTCAGCTGCGCCGCCACTGATGACCCGAGTAACCCTCCCAGGGTGAGTAATCGGCGAGCAGTTCCTCCTGCCCAGGCCGTTGCCCGGGCGGCACATGCTGCAGGTTGATCCGGATGCGGTACCAGATCGAGCTCGGCCCGCGCATTCCGTCGACCAGCACGTCGGTCGGCTTCAGCAGCGCCGCAACATTGCGGTGCCGGGACTTCCAGGTGTCCAGCGCGGCCAGCGCCTCGTCCTTGGTCTTGGTGCGGGCGACCTCGATGAGCGGC
This sequence comes from uncultured Mycobacterium sp., assembly GCA_964387245.1. Lineage (GTDB taxonomy): Bacteria > Actinomycetota > Actinomycetes > Mycobacteriales > Mycobacteriaceae > Mycobacterium. Next base: position 38,840 of record CAYLWH010000027.1, on the reverse strand, counting down.
GGCTTCTCGGATTTCGGGGCCTTCTCCGGCGGCCCGAGTTCGGCGGCCAGCCCGAGCAACCCGTCGAGTCCACCGACCGCGGCGTCCATGCCCTCCCACGGGTCGCCGATCGCAGCGAACCGCCCGGGCACGGTGGCCACGGTGAACTGCTCGGGTCGGCTGCCCGCAACCTCGCCCCAGTGCAGCGGTGTCGACACCCGGGCGTCGGGCACCGCACGCACCGAGTACGCCGAAGCGACCGTACGGTCCTTTGCGTTCTGGTTGAAGTCGACGAACACGCCTTCGCGCTCCTCCTTCCACCACCGGCTGGTGGCCAGTTCCGGAGCCCGCCGTTCCACTTCGCGCGCCACTGTCTGCGCCGCCAGCCGAACCTTCGGATACGGCCAGCGGGGGGCGATGCGCGCGTAGATGTGGAAGCCGCGCGAGCCGGAGGTCTTCGGCCATCCGGTCAGTCCGTAGTCCTCCAGCACCTCGCGGGCGACCTGCGCGACCTCGACGATCTGCGGCCAGTCCACCCCCGGCATCGGATCCAGGTCGACCCTCAGTTCGTCGGGGTGGTCGAGGTCGTCGGCCCGCACCGGGTGCGGGTTGAGGTCGATGCACCCGAGGTTCACCGCCCACACCAGGCCGGCGGCGTCCCGCAGCACGGCTTCCCTGGCCGACGTGCCGGACCGATACGTCAACTCGGCCACGTCGACGAAATCGGGCCGCGTCTCGGGTGCCCGCTTCTGGAAGACGGCTTCGCTGTCGATTCCCTTGACGAACCGTTTCAGGATCATCGGCCGGCCCGCGACACCGCGCAGGGCACCGACGGCGACCGCCAGGTAGTAGTTGACCAGGTCGAGCTTGGTGATTCGTGGTTCGGGAAAGATCACCTTGTCCGGATTGGTCACCGTTACCTCGCGTCCACCCACCTCCAGCAGCAGCGGTCCAGCCATGTCCATCATGGTATTTCCGGCCACAGCGTGGCGCCGATCACTAGGGTGGGATGCATGTCCAACCTGACTGCTTTGCCCCTGCAGGCCGCGGCGAAACTCCAGCAATACGTCGACCGTGGGTCGGCCGAAGTCCACTACGCCCGCAAGATGTTCGAAGCCGGCGCGCTGAGGATCGAGCCGCAGAACTTCATCGCCATGCTCACCGACATCAGGCGCTGGGGCGAGATCGGCATGATCCCCGCACTCAATGCGCGGCGCTCGCCCAACCGGGTCGCCGTCATCGACGACGACGGCGAAATGACCTTCAGGGAGCTCAACGACGCCGCCCACGCCGTCGCCAACGGACTGATCACCATGGGTGTCCAGGGCGGCGACGGGGTCGCGATGCTGATCCGCAATCACCGGTGGTTCCTGGTCGCCTTGTACGGCGCAGCCCGGGTGGGCGCCCGGTTGATCTTCCTGAACAGCGAATTCTCCGGACCTCAGATCAAAGAGGTATCCGAACGCGAGGGTGCCAAGCTCATCGTCTACGACGACGAATACACCGCCGCAGTGGCCGCAGCCGACCCGCCCTTGGGCAAGTTGCGCGCTCTGGACAAGAACCCCGACAAGGACGAGCCGTCGGGCAGCACCGACGAGAGCCTGGCCGACCTGATCGCGCGCAGCAGCAAAGCGCCGGCACCGAAGGCGTCGCGGCACGCCGGGATCATCATTCTCACCAGCGGTACCACCGGAACTCCGAAGGGCGCCAACCGTGCGGCCCCGCCGTCGCTGGCGCCCGTCGGAGGCGTCCTCTCACACGTGCCGTTCAAATCGGAGGAGGTGACGTCGTTGCCCGCGCCGATGTTCCATGCGCTCGGATTCCTGCATGGAACCATCGCGATGATGCTCGGCTCCACGTTGGTGCTGCGGCGCCGCTTCAAGCCGGCAACGGTGCTCGCGGACATCGAGAAGCACAAAGTGACGGCCGTTGTGGTGGTACCGGTCATGCTGATGCGCATTCTCGACGAGCTGGACAAGACCGACCCCAAGCCGAATCTGTCGAGCCTGCGCATCGTCTTCGTTTCCGGCTCCCAACTGGGCGCCGAGTTGGCCACCCGCGCGATGAAGGCGCTGGGGCCGGTGGTCTACAACCTGTACGGTTCGACGGAGATCGCCTTCGCCACCATCGCCCGGCCCCAGGATCTCCAGAAGAACCCGGCCACTGTGGGACCCGTGGTCAAGGGCGTGCGGATCAAGCTCTTCGACGAGAACGGGCAGGAAGTGCCGAAGGGTCAAGTTGGGCGGATCTTCGTCGGCAACACCTTCCCGTTCGAGGGTTACACCGGCGGCGGCGGCAAGCAGATCATCGACGGGTTGATGTCCTCCGGCGACGTGGGCTACTTCGACCACAACGACCTGCTCTACGTCAGCGGGCGCGACGACGAGATGATCGTCTCCGGTGGCGAGAACGTCTTCCCCGCCGAGGTCGAAGACCTGGTGAGCGGTCACCCCGGAGTGGCGGAGGCCACAGCGCTCGGCGTCGAGGACAAGGAGTGGGGCGCTCGGCTGCGCTGTTTCGTGGTCAAGGCAGAGGGTTCCGACGTCACCGAAGAGGACATCAAGCACTACGTCCGCGACCACTTGGCCCGCTACAAGGTGCCGCGCGAGGTGGTATTCCTCGACGAGCTGCCACGCAACCCGACCGGCAAGATCCTCAAACGCGAGCTGCGGGAGATGAAGGTCGACTGACGTCATGACCACGACTTTGGCCGACAGGATACGGCGGCCCAGCCTCATGCACTTTCCGGGAGACGCCCTCGTCGACGCGATCACCGACCGGGTCGGAGTCAGGCCCGAGCCGCTGGCGGATCCACCGCCGGGCAGCGGTTTGGAGCCGGTGATGGGCGAGCGCGGCATTCCCCTGCTTGGCAAGACCCTCAAGGTGCTGCGCGAGGGGCAGCAAATCACGCTCGATTACTACCCGAAGTATGGCGGGGTGTTCTGGACCAGCGCGTTCGGCACCAAGATCATCTGGGTCGTGGCCCCCGACGCGATCCATCAGGTCCTTTCCAACAAGGACAAGATCTACAGCCAATCCGGCTGGGAGTACTTTCTCGGCAACTTCTTCACTCGGGGGTTGATGCTGCTTGACGGGCAAGAACATTTGCTGCACCGGCGGATCATGCAGGAGGCCTTCACCCGATCCCGATTGGAGGCCTACCTGACCCAGATCAACCAAATCGTCGACGACACGGTCCCGGCCTGGCCGGTCGACGAGCCGATGCTGATGTTCCCGGCGGTCAAGTCGCTGTCATTGACCATTGCCACCCGCGTGTTCATGGGTTGCGAGCCAAACCGGGAGTCAGATCGCCTCACGCAGGCATTCATCGACACCGTCCGCGCCGGAACCGGGTTCATCCGGGCCGGTCGCCCCGGTCTACCGAACCGCTGGAGTAAGGGACTGGCCGGCCGCAAGGTGCTCGAGGACTACTTCCGCCCACTGATCGCACAAAAGCGCGCCTCCGACGCCAAGGATCTGTTCGCCGTTCTCACCCACGTGCAGACCGAGGACGGGCATCGGTTCAGCGACGACGACATCGTCAACCACATGATCTTCCTGATGATGGCCGCCCACGACACCTCCACCATCACCGCTAGCGCGATGGCTTACTACCTGGCCAAGAATCCCGCCTGGCAGGAGCGCTGCCGCGCCGAGTCGCAAGCATTGGGCAATGCCACGCTCGACCTCGCCGCGCTGGACACTCTCACATCACTTCAGCTGGTGTTTCGGGAGGCGATGCGGCTGGTGGCGCCGGTGCCGGCACTGGTGCGACGGGCCACCGAAGACACCGCACTGGCCGGAAAATTCATCCCGGCGGGCACCATCCTGACGGTGGCCCCCGGTGCGGTCCACAGCCTTCCGGACAGCTGGACCGACCCCGACTCCTTCGACCCCGAGAGGTTCGGCGACCCCCGCCACGAAGACAAGCGTCACCGGTTCCAGGACATCCCGTTCGGCGGCGGCGCTCACAAGTGCATCGGCATGGCCTTCGGCACCGCCGAGGTGAAATCGCTGCTCCACCATGTGCTGCTGAAGTACCGCCTCGAGGTCCCCAACACCTACGAAGTCGAGTGGGACCACACCTCTCTCGTCGTGCCAACCGACGGAATGCCCATCACTTTGCGCAGGATCAGCTGAGCACGTTCGCGGTTGCGATGGCGCGACTCGGAGTGAACGGACCGGAGGACCGGCACTTTGGCAGCACGTCGGTGAATGCGAGACCATCGACTTGCGGTCTGGTCAAGCGCTGTCACCGCATGCGTGAACTGGCGGCTGTTTTGTCCCGGCGCCGTCCAGATGTGCACACGAAGCCGACGTGTCCTGACTGCCCAGGCAACAGCAGTAGGTGAGGCGCTCGTGGTGGGGTTGGGGCTGCGTCGAGGAGGCCGCCACGCAGGCGGAGACGCGGGAACTCGTCGAGCGCGCGGCGCAGGCCCTGCCGCACCATGACTTCACCGACCATGAGCCGCCGGATCCGGCTCATCTCGAATTGCCCGCGCCGCGTATCTCCGCACCGGCCAGCTTGTCGACATTGTGCTCGACAGATCCCACCGACCGCGCCGGACATGCCCGCGGTAAGGGGTTTCGCGACGTCGTGCGCAACCTGCAGGGCCGCCTCGACCACGTCCCGGATCTGGTAGCCCGGCCCCGCGCCGAGCGGGATGTCATCGACCTGCTGGACTGGTGTTCACAAGAGTCGATCGCCGTCATTCCGTACGGCGGCGGCAGTTCCGTTGTCGGTGGCATCGAGCCTCGGTTCGACGGTCCCGCCGTCACGCTGGATATCACCGCCATGAACTCGGTGCTCGACATCGACCAGACCAGCCGCGCGGCCCATATCCAAGCGGGCGTGCACGGTCCCAGACTCGAAGCCCAGCTTCGCCCGCATGGATTGACGCTGCGACACTTCCCGCAGTCGTTCGCGTACTCGACGCTCGGCGGGTGGTTGGCGACCCGCGCCGGTGGTCACTTCGCAACGCTCTACACCCATATCGATGACATGACCGAATCGATGCGCGTTATCACCCCCGTCGGCATCAGCGAATCGCGCCGACTACCCGGCTCGGGTGCCGGACCGTCACCGGATCGATTGTTCCTGGGCTCCGAAGGGACCCTTGGAGTGATCACCGAGGCCTGGATGCGCTTACAGCACCGGCCCCGCTGGAAGCTGACCGCATCGATCAGCTTCGACGACTACCCGAAAGCGGTCGCCGCTACCCGCACGATCGCCCAGGCCGGGCTCTACCCAGCCAACTGCCGGCTACTCGATCCGGCCGAAGCGTTCCTCAACGCCGAGACCGCAGTGACCGGTGGGCTACTGGTGTTGGCGTTCGAGTCCGCTGATCACCCCGTCGACACCTGGCTGCAGCGGGCACTGGACATCGCCGCCGCGCACGGCGGCACCACCATCTCCCGCCGCGGAAGCGACGACACCGGCGCCCCCGACGCCGCGGGCAACTGGCGGTCGGCGTTCCTGCGGATGCCGTATCAGCGGGACGCCCTGGCCCGTCGCTCGATGATCGTGGAAACGTTCGAAACCGCCTGCACCTGGGACAATTTCGACGAGTTGCATGCCGCGGTCACCGCCGCCGCCCAGCAGGCGATCACCAGGGTCTGCGGGGAAGGGATTGTCACGTGCCGGTTCACCCACGTCTACCCAGACGGACCCGCTCCCTACTACGGCATCTACGCCGCCGGCCGATGGGGCAGCACCGTTGAGCAGTGGGACGACATCAAAGCCGCTGTCTCCGAGACGATCACAGCTAACGGCGGCACCATCACCCACCACCACGCCGTCGGCCGCGATCACCGGCCCTGGTATGACCGACAACGCCCCGACCCGTTCGCCGCCGCCCTACGGGCCGTCAAATCCAGCCTCGACCCCGCCGCGATCCTCAACCCCGGCGTCCTACTCGACCACCACTCGACGCCGTCATCAGTCCTGAGGCCCCGATAGCTCTCGGACTCGCGGCGGAATGTTCCCCCTCGACAACGTCCAGGAAAACGGGGCTCATTTCAATGTCGGGTCGGCATCCTGAACCGCCCGAACTTCGGCCATCGTGGGTGCGGTCGCCGTCGATCGACCTGTTTGCCGAGCAGACACAGAATCACCCGATTTCCCTGCGAGATCGGTGATTCTGTGTCTGCTCGCGGTGCGGTTAGCGGTGCGGTTAGCGTTAGGGGTCCCGGGGCAGGCCCAGCAGCCGCTCGGCGATGATGTTGAGTTGCACCTCGGTGGTGCCGCCGTAGATCGTGGTGGCGCGGCTGGCCAGCAGGTACTCATCCCAGGCGCCCGACGGGGTGCCCTTGTCGCCGACGATCGCATCGGTGCCGAAGGACGACACCGCGAACTCGGCGTAGCCCTGACCGGTCTTCATCGACAGCAGCTTGGAGATCGCCGCGGCGGGCATCGGGTCGCCACCGGCCAGCGTCAGCAGTGTCGAACGCATGTTGAGCAGCTTTGCCGCATGACCTTCGGCGATCAGGTGGCCCGCGTGGTTCTGACTGATCTGGTCGAACTGCCCGTTCTTGACGAAGTCGGCGAACCGTTCCAGGCTCGGCAGGAACGGTGTCTCGCTGCTGCCGATGGACACCCGCTCGGCGGTCAGCGTGTTGCGGCTGACCTCCCAGCCGCGGTTGACCTCGCCGAGCACCAGCTCGTCGGGAACGAACACGTCGTCGATGAACACGGTGTTGAACAATGCGTTGCCGGTGAGCTCACGCAGCGGCTTGACTTGGACGCCTTCGCTTTTCATGTCGAGCAGGAAGTAGGTGATGCCATTGTGTTTCGGAGCGCTCGGGTCGGTGCGGGCCAGCAGTGCGCCCCACTGCGAGTACTGCGCGGCGGTCGTCCAGATCTTCTGTCCGGTGATCCGCCAGCCGCCGTCGACCTTGGTGGCCTTGGTGGTCAGACTCGCCAGATCGGATCCCGCGCCCGGTTCGGAGAACAGCTGGCACCAGATCACTTCGCCACGGAAGGTGGGCGCCAGGAAGCGCTGTTGCTGCTCGTCGGTGCCGAACGCCACGATCGATGGGATGATCCACGTCGCGATGCCCATGTTGGGGCGCTTGACCCGGCCGGCGGAGAACTCCTGGGCGATGATGATCTGCTCGACGGGTGTGGCCGCCCGGCCCCACGGCTTGGGCAGGTGCGGCTGCACCCAGCCGCCCTCGGCGAGCGCGGTGGTGCGCTCGGCGCCCGGAATCGCTTTCAGCGCAGTCACTTCCGCGCGAATCTCGGCGCGGAGCTTCTCGGTGTCTGGGTCGAGGTCGATGTCGATCCCGCGCATGCCCGTGGCAGTGGCCGTGTCCACGACGCGCTGCGGGTAGTCGGCGTGCCTTCCGAAACAGGCCGCCAGCGCGATGGCACGCCGGTAGTAGACGTTGGTGTCGTGCTCCCAGGTGAAGCCGATTCCGCCGTGTACCTGGATGCAGTCCTGCGCGCATTGTTGCGCGGCCGCCGGAGCCAGGGTGGCCGCGACGGCCGCCGCGAACTCGACATGTGGGTCGGTGTCGCCGGCCCGGGCCTCGTCGATCGCGCGGGCGGCGTCCCACACCGCCGCGGTCGCGCGTTCGGTGGTGGCGATCATCTGCGCGCACTTGTGCTTGACGGCCTGGAACTGACCGATCGGCCGCCCGAACTGCTCGCGGATCTTGGCGTACTCCGCGGCGGTGTCGGTGGCCCATCGCGCAACACCGACGGCCTCGGCCGACAGCAGAGTCGACATGAGTGCCCGCGCGTCGGCGCGGCTCAGGTCCGACAGCACGCGGTCGTCGCCGATTTCGACGGCGTTGGCGCGCACATGCGCGACCGGCCGCAGGGGGTCGACGCTGCCGACGGGTTCGATCTCCAGATCGGCGGCGTCGATGACGACCCACAGCTCGCCTGATTCGATCGCGACAGGCAGCACCAGCACCGAGGCCTGCGCGGCGGCCGGCACGGCGCGCACCTCGCCGCGGATCACCAGTGCGTCACGTGAGCGGGTGGCGGTCAGGCCGGAGTCGATGGCGTAGGCCGCGATGGCGGCCCCCGACGCCAGGTCGGCGAGGAGCGCCGCGTCGGGATCGTGTGCCGAGATGAGTGCGCTGGCGATCGCGGACGGAACGAACGGGCCGGGCACCGCGCCGTACCCGAATTCGGCCAGCACGATTGCGAGCTCGAGAATTCCGAAGCCCTGCCCGCCCACCGACTCGGCCAGGTGAACACCCTGCAGACCCTGATCGGCCGCGGCCTTCCAGTACGGCGGCGGGTTTCCGACCGGTGTCTCCAGTGCGTCGTGCAGCACCTCCGGGGGTGCCACCCGAGACACCAGCGCGCGCACCGAATCGGCGAGGTCGACATGCTCGGGATTGATTGCGATCGGCATCGTTGCCCTTCCCTCTGGTCTATTAACCGGTCGGTCGGGACGAAGCCTACTCGGCCACTGCTACGGCTGGTTGACCACCGAAAACGGCGGCAGGCCTTGGTGGACGCGCCGGCAGTTGCGGATCGCCGCGGTCAGGTAGCGCTGCATGGTGTCGGCGGTGTACCAGCTCACGTGCGGGCTGAGAATGACGTTGTCCAGCGCAAGCAGTGGGTTGTCCGGCGCGACCGGCTCCTGGGCGAAAACATCGAGACCGGCGGCGGCGAGCCGCCCGCTCTGAAGCGCCGCCACCAGTGCGGGTTCGTCGACGATCTTGCCGCGCGCGGTGTTGATCAGGATCGCGCCCGGCTTCATCCTGGCCAGCTCGGCCTCGCCGATCATGCCGGTGGTGTGCTGCGTCAGCGGCAGGTGCAGCGAGACGACGTCGCTCTTCTCCAGGATCTCGTTGAACGTGGCCCAGCTGGTGTTGTATTCGTCGCGTTGGGTGCTGGTGTGCAGGACGACGGTGCCCAACTGGCGCAGCACCTGTTCGATGCGTTTGGCGACGTTGCCGTAGCCGACCAGTCCGACGGTGCAACTGCCGAGGTCGCGGACGGTGTCGCCGAGCGCTGGATCGGCGGGCCAGCCGCGGCCGTCGCGGGTGCGGCGGTGCAGCTCCGGCAGCCGCCGCAGTGCCGCCAGCATCAGCATGATCGCCGCCTCGGCCACCGAGGGCGCGTTGGCGCCGGGCATGTTGGCCACCGCGACACCGCGGGCGGTGGCGGTATCTACGGCAATGGTGTTCACCCCGGCGCCGAACTTCTGCACGAGCTTGAGCTTCGATGCCTGCTCCAGATCGGATGCGCTCAGCGGCCGCAGTACGTGCCAGATGACCTCGGCGTCGGGCAGTTCGCGATTGAAGGCGTCGTCGTCGTCCTCGGGCACCCAGTGCACGTCGAGCCATTCGGATTCCGCGGCGACCTGTTCGCGGGCCTTCTCGCCGGGTTTGAAATGTGCGAGGACTCTCAGCCCCATCGTTTCGCTATCCACGCCGCGATGGTATCGGCCTGCACGTCGCGGGCTCCAGGGGTGGTGAAGTAGTGGTCGGAGTCGATCGAAACCAGGGACTTGTCGGTGGCCGCGAGCGCGTCGTGGATGCGCCGGGCGTCGGACGGAAACACACCGGTGTCACCGTCGGCGTTGACCACCAGCGCCGGGCAGTCGACGCGGGCCAGGTGCGGTTCGGCGCGGGTCTGGGCGTGGCGCAGGCTCCACATGCCCAGCCAGTTGCGCAGTGTGCAGGCCGCCGCGATGCCGCGGGCCGACCTGTTGGCTTTCACCGGTACGCCGGCGTAGCACATGTTCGGCTCGCGTTTCGTGGGCTCGAGCGTCGGGTCGACCATGCGCGGGTCGGCCCAGGTCCGCGTCACTGTGAACGGCCGGTCCGAGAAGCCCGCCCGGCGGACTCGGGCCAGTTCGGATTCCACCCAGTCGGTGATGGCATTGTTGCGGGCTTCCTGTGCGGTGCGATACCGCGCGATGAACTCCGGCGTGAACGGCGGACCGTTGCGCTCGTCGAACAGGTCCAGGTCTCCGTCGGTGGCGACCGGGTCGTTCTCGTCGACGACGGCGCCGTCCATCCATGCGGTCAGTACTTCGGGCCGGCCGGGATGAGCGGCGCTGGCGACATAGCCGTCGGCGGCCGGGAGGTCGTCCAGGCCTGCGGCGGGCCGCATTCCTTCCAGTGGGGTGACATTGGGGTCGACGGCCTGCGACTGGTAGGCGGCCATCAGCGAACCGCCGCCTGAGTTTCCAAGCAGCACAATGGTTTCCACTCCAGCTACCTCGCGCAGCCAGCGCACGCCGACACCGATGTCGACCAGTGCGTGGTCGAGCAGGAAGCTGCTCTCGAAGCCGCGGAAGCGGGTGTTCCAGCCCAGGAATCCGATGCCGCGGCGGGCCATGTAGTCGGCGAGGTAATGCTCGGAGAAGTCGATCTGGTAGTGCGTGGCGATCATCGCGACCTTTGGGGTGTCGCCCGGGGCGTGGTGGTAGAGCCCCTGGCAGGGGTGCCCGCCCGCGCCCGCCCGGCCGACGGTGGGCGAGTCCAGGCCGATGAATTCGCGTTCGACGGCTCTCAAGGTGCCTCCTTGTTGAAGATGGCGCGGTAGAAGATGTTCGACAGCGTGGCGATGCATGCGTCGTCGTCGGGTTCGGCGCTTCCGCCGGAGAGTTGCTGGTAGCAGAACTGGTTGAGCATCGAGACGATCGCCTGTGCGAGCAACCGTGGGTCGTCATCGGGGCAGTGTCCGTCAGCCTGTGCGCGAATGACCATGTCGGTGATGAAAGCGATTGGCACCGAGCACAGTTCGTCCCAGTGCTTGGCGAAGTCGGCGTTCACCATCGCCAGTTGCGAGACGCTGATCATCTCGGCGAGCCGGCTGCGATAGGTGTACCAGTGTGCCGCCGCCGCTTCGTGGACGCGTTCGCGGTTGGACAAGCCGTGGCCGGTGACGGATTTGGCGCGTTCGGTGACTTCGTCCTGGAAACGCAGCGCCCATTCGCGGACCATCGACTCCTTGGAGTCGTAGTAGTTGTAAAACGACGCGGTCGACTTACCGGCTTCGGTGGCGATGTCGGACACGGTGGCCGCGAGGATGCCCTTGCGGGCGATCACGGCACGGGCCGCGGAGTCGATGGCGGCCTGGGTCATCCGGCCCCGCCGCGTCGGCTGTGTCACCGTGGTCCTTTCCCAGATCCTGAACCTGATGTTACATTCAGTTTATGATCAAGCCGCAAAACACTAACACCGAGTTCGAATTCGGGGGCATCAACCACGTCGCTCTGGTCTGCGCGGATATGCAGCGCACGGTCGACTTCTATTCCGGCGTGCTCGGAATGCCGCTGATCAAGTCGCTGGACCTACCCGACGGGATGGGTCAGCATTTCTTCTTCGACGCCGGCGGCGGTTCGTGTGTGGCGTTCTTCTGGTTCGCCGAGGCGCCCGACCGAGTGCCGGGAGTGTCGTCGCCCAACGCATTGCCGGGCCTGGGCGAGATCGTCAGCGCAGTGTCGACGATGAACCACCTGGCGTTCCACGTGCCCGAGGAGAAGTTCGACTCGTATCGGCAGAAACTCAAGGACAAGGGTGTTCGCGTGGGCCCGGTGCTCAACCACGACGAGAGTCCGATGCAGGTGGCACGCGAACTGCACCCCGGCGTCTATGTGCGGTCCTTCTACTTCTCCGACCCCGATGGCATTACGCTTGAATTCGCTTGCTGGACCAAAGAATTCGGTGCAGCAGACACCACGACGGTGCCTCGTACGGCTGCTGACCGGCGGGTGTCGGTGTCCTGAGACGTGGAACGGCACTGACCGGGCCGACGGCGGGTATGGCTGTCGGCCGGAGGGTTTCCGGTTTCCCGAGGGCCGGTCGATTGCAGGCCGTCAACAAACAAATGGGTCGATCACCGAGTCAGCCGCGGAACAGGGCGGGGTTGGTGAGGTCGTCGAGGATGTCCACCAGCAGATCGACCAACTCGTCGGCGGTGAGTCCGGCGGTGCCGGCGAGCCAGGTGCTGATCGTCTGCCGCATGCCGCCGACGACGAAGTTGGTGGCCGCCTTGAGTCGGTTGCTGCCGCCGACCCGTAGGGCGGCGCGAAGGTGCTCGTCTCCCAGTGTGACCGCGAGGTGCTCGCGCTGAGCGCGCATCCGCAGGATCACCGCGTTTGACAACTCGGTGCTGAACAGCAGCCTGCCGATCCGGGCGTCACCGGCGATGGTTCGGACGATGTTGGCGATACCGGCCCGGTTCTGTTCGGAGGCCGGTGCCGCGGCGACGGCGGCCTGGGTGGTGGCCGCCAGTTCGGCGGTGACCTCGTCGAACACCGCCTCGACGAAGACGTCCTTGTCGGCGAAGCTCTCGTAGAAGTAACGAGCGGTCAGCCCCGCCTCGGCGCAGATGGCGCGCACCGTCAGGTCGTCGGGATCGGTACGGCCCAGCAGGTCGAGACCGGCTTCGATGAACCTGCGGCGCCGCTGCGCCAGCCGTTCGCCGGCCTGCACACCGCGATACGGACGGTCGAGCGGGCTAGTTGGCATACACTCATGTTGACACTCATCGTGGTTTGCGGGCAATATCGGGAAACAAACGTTGTCACTTTTACGACAGGTGGATCAATGACGATCAGCAACGGCCAACGACCAGCACCGACCCGCGAGTTCACGGGCCATGTCAGCGAGGTCCGTCCGGCCCCCGCGCGCCGCATTCGGGTGGGTGGCGGTGCCAAGTTCGACGACGGGTTGATGGGTTTCATCCTGGTCGCTGCTGCGGCCAATGTGGTCATGCAGCTCGGGCGGCCCGGCGTGGGGTACGGCGTCATGGAGAGCCGCGTCGAGAGCGGCCGGGTCGACCGGCATCCGATCAAGCGGGCCCGCACCACGTTGACGTACCTGGCCGTCGCCAACAAGGGCAGTGACGCGCAGAAGACGGCGCTTCGCCGAGCCATCAACCGTGCGCACGCACAGGTGTACTCGACGGCCGAGAGTCCGGTCAAGTACAACGGGTTCGACAAGGATCTCCAGTTGTGGGTGGCGGCCTGTCTGTACAAGGGCGGCGTCGATTTCTTCCGGACGTTCGTGGGTGAGATGGACGACGAGACCGCTGATCGGTATTACAACGACAGCATCGGCTTGGCGACCACCCTGCAGGTACCGCCGGAGATGTGGCCGGCCGATCGGCACGCGTTCGAGAAGTACTGGGAGGAATCGCTGGACGAGGTCCACATCGACGACGCGGTACGAAAGTACTTGTATCCCATTGCCGCCCTCCACCCCGGCTTTCGACTGCCGGGGCCGGTGCAGCAGGTCTACGACAGCATTGGACTCATGATCACGGGGGGCTTTCTACCGCAGCGGTTCCGCGACGAGATGCGGCTGCCGTGGGATTCGCGACGTCAGGCGCAGTTCGATCTGACGATGACGGTGTTGCGGACGGTCAATGACCTGTTGCCGAAATTTGTGCGGCAGTTCCCGTTCAACGTGTTGCTGCACGACTTGGACTGGCGGATCAGGCTGGGACGCCCGTTGATCTGATCCCCGTTCTGGTCGGGGCGTAGCCTCGCGGCTATGCGCTCCGACGACGACAGCTGGGACATCACCACCAGCGTCGGTTCGACGGCATTGTTCGTCGCCGCCGCACGGGCGCTGGAAGCCCAGAAAGCCGATCCGTTGGCGGTGGATCCCTATGCCGAGGTGTTCTGCCGAGCGGTCGGCGGCAGTTGGGCCGACGTGCTGGACGGCAAGGACCCTGCCAACAAGCTGATGACCGAGTTCGGCAGGCATTTCGTCAACTTCCAGGGAGCGCGCACCCGCTACTTCGACGCATATTTCGCCCGGGCGAAGGCCGACGGGGTGGATCAGGTCGTCATCTTCGCCGCCGGCCTGGATTCACGGGCCTACCGACTGGACTGGGCCGGCGGCACGGTGATCTACGAACTCGACCAGCCGCGGGTGCTCGAGTTCAAGCGTGCTGTGCTGGCCGCACGCGGTGACGAGCCCGCGGCCCACCGCGTGGAGGTCGCCGTGGACCTGCGTGGCGACTGGCCGCTGGCATTGCGAGACAACGGCTTTGACGAGGCGAGGCCGACGGCGTTCCTCGCCGAGGGGCTGCTGGTCTATCTGCCGGCCACCGCGCAGGGCGAATTGTTCTCTGGCATCGACGCACTGGCCGCACCCGGCAGCTTCGTCGCCATCGAAGAGGGTGAGCCGATGCCCGACGAGGTCTTCTGGGCAGTGCGGGCCGCCGAGAAGGCGGCGAACGAGGACGTCACCTTCTTCCAGTTGATCTACAACCAGCAGTTCGCCCCGGCGGCCGACTGGTTCGGGAGCCACGGCTGGAAAGCCCTAGCCACCCCGGTGGTTCAGTATCTCGACGATGCCGGTCGTCAACTGCCGCCCAGCGGCTCGGAAGCGGACTCGATGATAAGATCAAACACGCTGGTCAGCGCCATAAAACGGTAGCGGCCCCAGCCGTAGGGCCCCATCCGTACGCCTCGACAGTTAGCTTATCCAATGCTAACTTCAGCAAAGTTAGGTTAGGCAACCCAGCTAGAGGAGACGGCTGGGAGTGGCAGCACGCTGCGCTCCCTACAGGCACCCCATGAACATCGGTAGTGAAACGCTCTCAGACCACGCGGGTCCGCGCGTGGACGGCCCGATCGACGGTGAGGTCGTCAGCCGCTTTGCGACCTGCTGCAAGGCGCTGGGCCTGTCGGTCTACGACCGCCGCAGGCCGGCCGACCTTGCCGCTGCGCGTTCGGGCTTCGCCGCACTGACGCGCATCGCCCACGACCAGTGCGATGCGTGGACGGGGCTCGCCGCGGCCGGTGACCTGTCGCCCCATGTGCTGGAAGCGGCTTCGGCGACCGCGCGCACCGCGGGCGCACTGCAGCGTCGTGTTGAACTTGCTTCCGGCGCATTGGGTTTCACCTACGACACTGGCTTGTACCTGCAGTTCCGGGCGACCGCACCGGACGACTTCCACCTGGCGCACGCCGCGGCCACTGCCAGCGGCGGGCGGTTCGCAGATGCGCACGCCGTGGTCGCGGAGATCACCGCCCGGCGGCCGGACTGGCCCCAGGCCAGGTGGGTGACCGTCGCTATCCAGTACCGCGCGCAACGGTGGGCCGACGTCGTCAAGCTGCTCACCCCGATCGTCAACGACGTGGGTATCGACGAGTTCTACGCACATGCCGCCAAGATCGCGCTCGGCACCGCGCTGGCCCGGCTGGGCATGTTCGCTCCGGCGCTGTCGTACCTCGAACAACCCGATGGGCCTGTTCCGGTGGCCGGGATCGACGGCGCGCTGGCCAAGGCGTTGGCATTGCGCGCGCACGGTGACGAGGAGACGGCCTCGGAAACCCTGCAGGATCTCTATGCCGCCCACCCGGAGAACACGCAGGTTGAGCAGGCGTTGTTGGACCCTACCTTCGGGATTCTGCCCACCACCGCGGCGCGAATCGAAGCCCGGACGGATCCGTGGGACCCGGAAACCGAACCGAACGAAGACGAGTTCGTCGACCCCGGCGCTCACGAGCGCAAAGCGGTGCTGCTGGCCGAGGCCGAGGAGCAACTCGGCGAGTTCATCGGGCTCGAGGAGGTCAAGAACCAGGTGTCGCGGCTGAAGAGCTCGGTGGCGATGGCGTTGTTGCGCCAGCAGCGCGGGTTGACCGTCGCCCAGCGCACCCACCATCTGGTGTTCGCCGGACCCCCGGGAACCGGCAAGACGACCATTGCGCGGGTCGTGGCCAAGATCTACTGCGGCCTCGGCCTGCTGAAGAAGGAGAACGTCAAAGAGGTGCACCGCGCCGACCTGATCGGCCAGCACATCGGTGAGACGGAGGCCAAGACCAACGCGATCATCGACAGCGCGCTGGACGGCGTGCTGTTCCTCGACGAGGCCTATGCGCTGGTCGCCACCGGCGCCAAGAACGACTTCGGGCTGGTTGCCATCGACACTCTGCTGGCCCGGATGGAGAACGACCGCGACCGGCTTGTCGTGATCGTGGCCGGTTACCGCGCCGATCTGGACCGCTTCCTGGACACCAACGAGGGTCTGCGCTCACGCTTCACCCGCAGCATCGACTTCCCGTCCTACAACGCCTCGGAGCTGGCCGAGATAGCCAACGCGATGGCCCGTCAACGGGACAGCGTGTTCGAGCCGGCCGCACTCGACAACCTGCAGACGCTGTTCGAACAGCTGGCCGCGTCCTCCACCCCCGATGCGGCCGGGATCGCCCGGCGCAGTCTCGACATCGCCGGCAACGGACGGTTCGTGCGAAACATGGTGGAGCGCTCGGAGGAGGAGCGGGAGTTCCGCCTCGACCATTCCGAATGGTCGGGCACCGGCGGGTTCACCGACGAGGAGTTGATGACGATCACGGTCGGCGATGTGCGCAACTCGGTGGCGCCGCTGCTGCGCGGTCTGGGATTGGCGGTGCCGCGATGAACGACGCCGACGAGGACGGCCGGCGGTCCTTCACGTCACGCACGCCCGCCAACGCGAACCGGGACCGGGTCGCCTACCGCCGCGGGTTCGTGACCCGGCACCAGGTATCGGGATGGCGATTCGTCATGCGTCGCATCGCCGCCGGGGTGGCGCTGCACGACACCCGGATGCTGGTCGACCCGCTGCGCACCCAGTCGCGGGCGGTGCTGATGGGTGCGCTGATCGTGATCACCGGCCTGCTCGGCTGTTTTGTGTTCTCCCTGATCCGGCCCAACGGCACCGCGGGCAACAACCCGGTGCTGGCCGACCGTGACACGGCTGCGCTGTACGTGCGCGTCGACGAGCGGCTGCATCCGGTGCTGAACCTGACCTCGGCGCGGTTGGCAGCCGGTAGGCCGGTCAACCCGATTCAGGTGAAAAGCGTTGAGCTGAACAAGTTTCCGCGCGGCGTAACGGTCGGGATTCCAGGCGCCCCGGAGCGGATGGCGCAGGGGGACTCCCGTGACGGCGACTGGACGGTGTGCGAGGGCAGCGGTGCCACCGCCCCCGGCGTCACCGTCATCGTCGGCCCTCCCACCGCGGGCGGAGAGCGTGCCACCGACCTGCCCTCCGGTACCGCAGTTCTGGTGGACAGCGTGGCTGCGGAGGGCACTACGACCTGGTTGTTGTGGGACGGCCGTCGCAGCCGACTCGACCTCGACGATCGTGCGGTGACCTCGGCGCTCGGCCTGGGTACGGAAAACCCTGTCCCGCGGCCGATCTCGGCCGGCCTGTTCAACGCCATACCGGAGGGCGCACCGCTGCGGGCGCCGGTGATCGCGGGTGCGGGCGCCGCGCCGCAGTTCGCACTGCCGGCCGACGCGCCCGTCGGCGCGGTTGTGGTCGCCTACGGTGCGGACAACAACTTGCTGCACTACGCCGTCGTGCCCGACGGGCTCCAACCGATCTCACCGGTGCTGGCCGCGGTGCTGCGCAACACGGATTCCTTCGGTCTGCAGCAACCGCCCCGGCTGGGGGCCGACGACATCGCCCGCCTGCCGGTGTCACGGATGCTGGACACCGGTGCATTCCCGGCCGGCCGCATCACCCTGGCCGATGCGGCCAGCGCCCCGGTCACCTGCGTCCGCTGGACGAAACCCGTTGACGCGACCACGAGTTCGTTGACAATGCTGTCGGGCGCCGCGCTCCCGGTCGCCGACGACGCCCGAGCCGTCGACCTGATCGCGGCCGGCGGGGCGGACCGGGTGTTCGTCGAGCCGGGGATCGGCCACCTCGTGCAGACGGTCGGCCAGGAGCCGGCTTCGCCGACCGCAGGATCGTTGTTCTGGGTTTCCGATACCGGTATGCGGTTCGGTATCGATGGTGCGGCCGGGCCGGACGGTCCCGCCGAAGCCGTTGCCGCACTAGGACTCACCGAACCCCCCAGCTCCGCTCCGTGGTCGGTGCTGACGCTGTTCGCCCCGGGGCCCGCGCTGTCGGCGACCGACGCGCTGACCGCGTACACCGGGACGGAGAACCGATGAGCAGGCTGATCTTCGAGGCGCGGCGCCGACTGCCCCAGCCACCGGTCCGCCAGGGCGTCATCGCGATCGAGGCGCCTCCGGAACTGCCCCGCGTGGTGCCGCCGTCGCTGCTGCGGCGGGCGCTGCCCTACCTGATCGTCATCTTGATCGTCGGCATGATCGTCGCAATGGTGGCAACCGGGATGCGGTTGATCTCGCCGCAGACGCTGTTCTTCCCGTTCGTGCTGCTGTTGGCGGCCACCGCGCTGTATCGGGGTTCGGACAACAAGATGCGTACCGAGGAGGTCGATGCCGAGCGCGCCGACTACCTGCGCTACCTCTCGGTCGTCCGGGACAACATTCGGGGCCAGGCCGACGAGCAGCGGGCGGCTCTGCTGTGGTCGCACCCGGAGCCCGCCGACCTGGCGGGGATTGTCGGCACCCGCCGGCAGTGGGAGCGTGACCCGCATGACTCCGACTTCCTGGTGGTGCGGGCCGGACGACACGATGTGCCGTTGCAGAGCACCGTCCGCGTGAAGGACGCCGCCGACGAGATCGACCTGGAACCGGTGTCCTACAGCGCTTTACGTGGCCTGCTCGACACCCAGCGCACCGTACGCGAAGCGCCGGCGGGTATCGACCTGGCCAAGGTGTCCCGGATCACGGTGCTCGGCGAGCCCGAGGAAGTTCGCGGCGCGGTCCGCGCCTGGGTGGCGCAGGCCGTCACCTGGCACGACGCCGGCGTTCTCGGGGTGGCGCTGGCCAGCCCGGGGCTCGACGCGCAGGCCTGGTCCTGGCTGAAATGGCTTCCACACGTGGATATTCCGGGTGCGGTCGATGGTGTCGGACCGGCACGGTATCTCACCTCGAACACCGACGAACTCATCGCGCGGATCGGGCCGGTGCTCGCCGAGCGGTCCCCCTTCGCCGGCGTAACCGACCCCGTGCAGCGGCATCTGCTGATCATCGTCGACGATCCGGGCTACGACCTGCAGGGTTCGGTGCTCTCGGCGGGCTTCACCGGAGTGACCGTCGTGCACGTCAGCGGTGCAGTTCCGAGTCGCGATCAGTACCCGGATCCCGAACGTCCGGTGCTGCGCATCGAGGACGGCCGGCTGCAGCGCTGGCTGACCGACGGCTGGCAACCCTACGTCGAGGACGCCGACAGCTTGAGCCCCGAGACGGCCAACCATCTGGCCCGGCAGCTGTCCCGCTGGGACTCGAACCCGACGCACACCGGTCTGCGGTCGGCGGCCACCCGCGGCGCGACGTTCACCACGCTGCTCGACATTCCCGACGCGTCGCAACTCGACGTGCCCACCCTGTGGGCGCCGAGACGGCGCGAGGACGAACTGCGCGTGCCCATCGGCACCACGGCGACCGGAGACCCGCTGTACTTCGACCTCAAGGACGAGGCCGAAGGCGGTATGGGTCCGCACGGCCTGATGATCGGCATGACCGGTTCGGGCAAGTCCCAGACACTGATGTCGATCCTGTTGGCGCTGTTGACCACGCACTCGGCCGAACGGCTCATCGTTATCTACGCCGACTTCAAAGGCGAAGCCGGTGCCGACATCTTCCGGCACTTCCCGCAGGTCGTGGCCGTCATCTCCAACATGGCCGAGAAGAAGTCGCTGGCCGACCGCTTCGCCGACACCCTGCGCGGCGAGGTGGCCCGCCGGGAGACGCGGCTCCGCGAATCGGGACGGCAGATCCAGGGCAGCGCCTTCAATTCGGTGGCCGAGTACGAAGCGGCGATTGCGGCGGGACACGACCTGCCGCCGATGCCGACGCTGTTCGTGGTGGCCGACGAGTTCACCCTGATGCTCGCGGATCACCCCGAGTATGCCGAGTTGTTCGATTACGTTGCGCGCAAGGGCCGTTCGTTCCGGATCCACATCCTGTTCGCGTCGCAGACACTGGATGTCGGCAAGATTAAGGACATCGACAAGAACACCTCGTACCGGATAGGCCTGAAGGTGGCCAGCGCGGCGGTGTCACGCCAGATCCTCGGTGTCGAGGACGCGTATCACATCGAGTCCGGACGCGAACACAAGGGCGTCGGGTTCCTCGTGCCGGCGCCTGGCGCCGACCCGATCAAGTTCCGCAGCACCTACGTGGACGGCATCTACGAACCGCCGCGTGCGACGAGAACCGTTGTGGTACCGACGGTTCCGGAACCGCGGTGGTTCACCGCGGCCGCGGTCGACGCCGACCGGACCGACGAGGCACTGGCGGTGGTGCTGCCCGGGCACGCAACCCACGGCGATGTGCCGGGGACGCCGCCGCGCAAACTGATCGCCACCATCGGCGATCAACTGGCCGGCTACGGTCCCCAGGCGCCCAGATTGTGGCTGGCTCCGCTGGAGGAACCGATCCCGCTGACGTCGCTGCTGCACACCGCCGGCGTCGAAGAGGGCCGGCTGCAGTGGCCGCTCGGCGAAATCGACCGGCCCTTCCGGATGCGCCGTGACCCCCTGATGTTCGATGCCACCTCGGCGGCAGGCAACCTGGTCGCTCACGGAGGTCCGAAGTCGGGGAAATCAACCGCGCTGCAAACGTTCATCTTGTCGGCTGCTGCGCTGCACTCACCCCGCGAGGTCAGCTTCTACTGCCTGGACTACGGCGGCGGCCAGCTGCAGAAGGTGGCTGACGTGGCGCATGTCGGCAGCGTGGCCTCGCCGCTGGAGCCGGAACGGATCCGCCGGACATTCGGTGAGCTGGATGCGCTGTTGCGCTCACGGCAGCGCGCCGGAGCGCACAATGCCGGCCGGGATGGCGCCTGGGCGGACGGCTACGGCCACGTGTTCCTGGTCGTCGACAACCTGTACGCGTTCAGTCGGGACAACACCGACCAGTTCAACACCCGGAACCCGTTGTTGGGCAAGGTTACCGAGCTGGCCAACACCGGCCTGGCCTACGGGATCCACGTCGTGGTGACGACGCCCAACTGGCTCGAGGTGCCGCTGGCGATGCGGGACGGACTGGGCCTGCGGTTGGAGCTTCGGCTGCCCGACCCGCGCGAGAGCAATGTCCGGGCGCCCGGTGCGCTGCGCCGCCCGGCCGAGACCGTTCCGCACGACCGGCCGGGCCGCGGCCTGACCATGTCTGCTGAGCACTTCCTTTTCGCCGCACCGCAATTCGGCCAGATCGACGCCGTCAACGCACGACACCCCGGACTGAGCGCACCACCGGTGCGGCTGCTGCCCACCGACCTCGATCCGGTCGTGGTGGCTCCGCTGTACCTCGGCGGCGAACGAGTTGTGATCGGGCAGCGCGAAGAGGACCTGGCCGCGGTGGCCCACGACTTCGTCGAGAACCCGCTGATGATGGTGTTCGGCGACACCCGCTCCGGGAAGACCACCCTGCTGCGGCATGTCATCCGCACCGTCCGGGACCACTGCGCCGCCGACCGGGTGGCATTCACGGTGCTGGACCGGCGGCTGCATCTGGTCGACGAGCCGCTGTACGCGGACAACGAGTACACCGCCAATGTGGACCGGATCATCCCGGCGATGTTGGGCCTGTCGGCGCTGATCGAGTCCCGTCGTCCGCCGGTCGGGCTGTCGTCGCAGGAACTGTCGGAGTGGACCTACCGGATCAACGGGTCGGGTCACACCCACTACCTGATCATCGACGACGTCGACCAGATCCCGGACACCCCCGCGACGAGCGGCCCCTACCTGGGTCAGCGCCCGTGGGCGCCGCTGCTCGGATTGCTCTCGCAGGCAGGCGATCTGGGCCTGCGGGTGGTCGTCACAGCGCGTGCCAGCGGCTCGACGCATGCGCTGATGACCAACCCGCTGCTACGCCGGCTCAACGATCTGCAGGCGGTGACACTGATGCTGTCGGGCAATCCGGCAGACGGCGGCAAGATCCGCGGGCACCGGTTTGCCCGGATGAACCCCGGTCGCGCCCTGTTGTTGGACGACAGCGATTCGGCCACCTATCTCCAACTGGTCAACCCATTGGTCGCTGAGCGTTCCGCTCAGGGAAGGGAGCACCTGTCATGACCCTTCGAGTCGTCCCCGAGGGACTCGCCGCCACCAGCGCCGCCGTGGCGGCACTGGCCGCTCGGCTGGCGGCCGTGCACGCCGCCGCGGTACCCGTGATCACCGCGGTGGTCCCGCCGGCCGCCGATCCGGTGTCGCTGCAGAGCGCGGCCGGCTTCAGCGCCCAAGGTGCCGAGCACGCCGCGGTGGCCGCCCACGGTGTCGAAGAACTGGGCCGTTCCGGGGTCGGCGTCGGCGAGTCGGGCACCAGTTACGCCGCCGGCGATGCCGCGGCGGCCGGGGCCCACCTGACGGCACGCGGCGGACAATGACGGCGCCGGTCTGGTTCGCTTCGCCCCCGGAGGTGCATTCGGCGCTGCTCAGTGCCGGACCCGGCCCGGGGCCGCTGCTGTCCGCCGCGGGCGCTTGGAACAGTTTGAGTGCGGAATACTCCTCTGCGGCAGCTGAACTCACCGGATTGCTGGGCTCCGTGCAGGCCGGGGCGTGGGAGGGGTCCAGCGCCGAACAGTATGTGGCGGCGCATGTTCCCTATCTGGCCTGGCTGACCCAGGCCAGCGTGAACAGCGCCGCTGTGGCCGCCCACCATGAAACCGCCGCGGCCGCCTACACCACCGCGCTGGCCACCATGCCTACGCTGGCCGAGTTGGCCGCCAACCACACCGTTCACGGTGTGCTGATCGGCACCAACTTCTTCGGCATCAACACCATCCCCATCGCGCTCAACGAGGCCGACTACGCCCGGATGTGGGTCCAGGCGGCCACCGCGATGAGCACCTACCAGGCGGTTGCGGGCGCCGCGTTGGCTTCGGCGCCGCGCACCGCGGCCGCCCCGTTCGTGCTGACCCCGGGCGTCGGCGAGGCCGGTGCGGCTTCGGCCACCGTCCTGCAGGCGGGGGCGCAGCTGTTGGCGGCGGATTCCGGCGGTGCGCTGGACAATTCGAACCTGATCACCGACATCCTGAACGTCTACGGCGGCCTGCTCGACCAGCTGTTCGGACCCATCGTCGACTTCCTGAAGGATCCGATCGGCAACTTCACCCAGCTGATCACCGACTTCCTCACCAACCCGTCGGGAGCATTGGTCACCTGGTTTCCGTTGCTGTTCGCGGTCGGCTACCAGGCGATCTTCCAGCCGGTGGGTTGGACCACGTGGTCGCTGATCCTCGCGTCGCCGGTGCTGATCCCGCTGCTGATCGCGGCCGCCGCGCAGGGCGCGAATCAGCTTGTGCAGCCGGTGCTTCCACCCGTCGAACCCGCGCCCGCATCGACTCCGGCACCCGCGCCGCACGCGACCGCCCGCGCCGACCAGCCGTGGCCGGCCGCCGGCATCGCCCCGACCGTCGCCGGCCCGGCCACCGCTCCCGCTCCCGCTTCGGCCCCGGGAACGGTCGCGGCCGGCGGCGCGCCGGTCGCCGCGGGCAGCGAGGGGTTCGGCTACGCGGTCCGTGGTGACCACCCGGGCGAAGGCTTCGGGCCAACCCTCGACGAGGGCACCACCGTCAAGGCGCCGGCCTCCGACATGGCCGCGGCGGCATCGGCGGCAGCCCTGGCATCGGCCGGGGAGAAACGCAAGGCCCGCCGCCGGCGCGGCGCCGAAGTCAAGGACCGCGGCTACCGCGACGAGTACATGACGCTGGACGACGGCCCCGCCGCGCCGTCGGAGGAATCGGTGCGTGGCGGGACGACACAGGCCTCCAGTCAGGGTGCCGGGACGCTCGGCTTCTCGGGGACCGCCGCCAAGGGGCACGCGGTTGCGGCGGCCGGCTTGACCACCTTGCCCGGCGACGCGTTCAGCGACGGGCCAACCGAACCGATGCTGCCCAGTACGTGGGAGGAGGACGCATCTGAGCGACGTGATCGTGACTAATGCAGTGCAATTCCTACAGATTGGAGAAACGCAACCATGAGCATGTTGGACGCTCACATCCCCCAACTGGTGGCGTCGGAGTCCGCGTTCGCCGGCAAGACCGCACTGATGCGTGCCACCATCGGACAGGCCGAACAGGCCGCGGTGGCCGCCCAGGCATTCCACATGGGCGAATCGTCGGCCGCGTTCCAGGCCGCCCACGCCCGCTTCGTCGAGGTCGCCGCGAAGGTCAACACATTGCTCGACATCGCGCAGGCCAACCTCGGCGAGGCCGGTGCCACCTATGTGGCCGCCGATGCCGCCGCCGCCAGCACCTACGGAGGCTTCTGATGTCGCAGATCATGTACAACTACCCGGCGATGCTGGGTCACTCCGCCGACATGGGCGGCTACGCGGGCACATTGGCGGCCATCGGTGCCGACATCGCCACCGAGCAGGCTGCGCTGCAGGGCGCCTGGCAGGGTGAAACCGGTACCACCTACCAGGCCTGGCAGGTGCAGTGGAATCAGGCCATGGAGGAACTGGTGCGTTCCTACCGTGCGATGGCCGGCACGCACGAGTCCAACACGATGGCGATGCAGGCACGCGATCAGGCCGAAGGCGCCAAGTGGGGCTGAATACAGATGGCTCCCAACGCGGTTGAGCTGCCTGTCGACGCGGCGTGGTCCATCGCGGACCGGGTCCAGGCGGGCAGCTTCCCGTGGGTGCTGGCCGTCACCCCGCCCGCGCGGGCGTGCACGGCCGAACAACTGATCCGACTAGGCGTGCTCAGTCAGACCACCGGCCTGATCGACCGCGCGGTCGCGGACTGGATCCGGGTGGTGTGCCACCCCGAGCAATGGCTCGAACTACGCTGCGTGACAATCGGTTCGACACCGCGCGACATGCTGCGCGGGATCGTCGCCCGACGCTTCGGGCGCACTGTGGTCGCGCTGCGCAACGCCCAACTCATCACCCTGACCGCGATGGACGTCGTCGAACCGCACGCGTTGATTCCGATCCTCACGGTTGGGCTTTCACGCCGTCCAGCCGCCCGGTTCACCGAATTCATGCTGCCCGCCCGGGTAGGCGCGCGAGCTGACGAGCGGTTGCGTGCCGGTGCCGAATTGTCCTCCGTCATTGACTATCTCGGAATTCCTGCTGCTGCACGACCGGTTGTTCGGTCGGTGTTCTCCGGACCGCGCAGCTACGTCGAGGTCGTGGCCGGCCAGAACCGTGACGGCGTCACAGCCACCAGCGAGGTCGGCATGGCCGTCGTCGACACCACCTCAGGCCGGCTGGTGGTGACACCGGAGAAAGCCGTTGACGGAGAATGGATCTCGACATTCGCCCCAGCGCTGCCGGGGAAGATCGCGCTGTCCGTCGAGAAGCTGACCGCAACTCTGCCCGGCGGCCGCTGGTTCCCCGCGGTCCAGTTGTCCCGCGAGTTCACCCACTGAAAGAGAAACCGACATAGATGACTGAGACCCTGGCGACCCCGGTCCTGCCGGTCGTGCGGGTGGCGATCCTCGCCGCCGGCCGGATGTCCGAGATGGCGCTGCCCGCCGAACTGCCGTTGCGTGAAATCCTTCCGGCCGTGCAGCGGCTCCTGCGCCGCGGCGAGGACGGCGACGAGGAGGCCGGTGTGACGCGGCTGAGCCTCGCACCGATCGGCGGAGCGCCGTTCAGCCTGGACGCCTCTCTGGACACTGTGGGTGTCGTCGACGGCGATCTCCTTGCGCTGCAGCCGATACCGACGGGGCCGGCGGCGCCCGGGATCGTCGAAGACATCGCCGACGCCGCGGTGATCTTCTCGGCATCGCGATTGCGACCATGGAGTCCCGTCCACCTCGTTCGGATCACCCGCGCCGGAATCATCGCCCTCGTGCTCGCGGTCAGCGGACTCGCTGTTTCCCACCGGGTTTCGACCGGTTCGACGATCGGCCTGTATGCCGTCAGCGCACTGGCCGCCCTGAGTGTGATCGCCGCGTTGTTGCTTCAAGCGCGCGCGCCGCGGGCCGCCGTGGAATTGTCGATCGCCGCACTGGTTCCCATCGCCGCCGCCTTTGCGCTCGCGGTGCCCGGCGGTTTCGGTGCCGCCCAGGTCGTGCTGGCCGCCGCCGGGGTGATCGCGTGGTCGTTGATCAGCATGATCCTCGGCAAGGATGCGTTGGCGTTCTTCACCGCCGCGGCGGTCGTCGGCGGCGGCGTGCTGGCGGCCTCCGCGGTCGCGGTGCTGTGGCAGCCACCGATGTCGACGTTGGGATGCATCCTGCTGGTGATCGCCCTGTTCGTGACGATTCAAGCCGCGCCGTTGTCGGCGATGTGCGCGCGGTTCCCGCTGCCGGTGATTCCGGCTCCCGGTGATCCGGCACCGGCCGCCCCGTCGTTGCGGGTCCTGGCGGATCTGCCGCGGCGGGTCCGGATCGGCGACGCGCACCAGAACGGGTTCGTCGCCGGAGCGGTGCTGTTGTCGGTTCTGGGTTCCCTCGCGACCGTCGGGCGGGCCGAGGCGCCCGCCCTGTGGGCATGGTATCTGGTGGTGGCGATGTCGGTTGCGGCCGTGCTGCGGGCCCGGGTGTGGGACAGCGCGGACTGCAAGACATGGCTGCTGGCCCAACCATTCCTGGTTCTGGTCGCCCTGCTGGCGCTCTTCACCGGGTACGGCCGCTACCCGGCGGCATTGTGGACGGTGGTGGTGCTCGCCGGGTTGGTGACAGTCTGGGTGATTGCCGCGAGTACGCCCAGAGTCGCCGACCCCGATACATACTCGTTGCCGATGCGCAGGCTGATCGGCTTCCTGGCTGCCGGTGTCGACGCCTCGCTCATCCCGGTGATGGCCCACCTGGTCGGGATCTTCGGCTGGGTTCTCAACCGATGATCCGAACGGTGAATCGTTGTGCGACCGCTGGTCTGGTGGTCGCGCTGGGGGTGATGACGACACCACCGGCGGGTGCCGTCAACCCGCCCGCCGTCGATGCCTCGGTGCCCCCGCCGGCCGGCACCACCGGTCCGACGGTTCCGATGGCCCAGCGCGGCGAATGTGTTGTCACCGGCCTGATTCCGGGCACCGACATCGCATCGCCGCCGGCCGGCCAGCGGGTGTTGAACTTGGCGGACGCGTGGCGGTTTTCGCGCGGTGAGGGGCAGACCGTGGCGGTGCTCGACACTGGTGTGCGGCCCGGACCCCGGCTGCCGGACGTGGTGGCCGGCGGTGACTACGTCGCCGACACCGACGGCCTGAGCGACTGCGACGGCCACGGCACTCTGGTTGCCGGCATCATCGCCGGCCTGCCCGGACCCGACGGATTTTCCGGCGTCGCACCCGCGGCCCGGATACTGTCCATCCGGCAGACCTCGGCGCGGTTCGCACCCCGCACGTCCAGTGCTGATCCGGCGCTGACCCGCGCGTCCGCCGACATCGGGTCGCTGGCCCGTGCCGTGGTCCGCGCGGCGGACCTCGGCGCGTCGGTCATCAACATCTCGACCGTGACCTGCCTGCCCGCCGACAACACCGTCGACCAGGCCACACTGGGCGCCGCACTGCGCTACGCCGCGGTGGACAAGGATGCGGTGATCGTTGCCGCAGCGGGCAACGCGGGTCCGGTGGGCTTCGCCGGCGGCGCTGCGTGCCAATCGAACCCGGCTGATTGGGCGGGTGTCACCGCGGTGGCGGTACCGGCGTGGTGGCAGCCATACGTACTGTCGGTGGGATCCGTCGGCGCGGACGGGCAGCCGTCGCAGTTCACCATGTCCGGACCGTGGCTGGGCATCGCCGCTCCAGGGGAGGGTGTCATGTCGCTGAGCAACGGCGACGGCGGAGGTCTGGCCGACGGCACGCCCGATGAGCATGGTCAGCTGAGGGCCATGACCGGTACCAGTTTCGCGGCGGCCTTCGTGTCCGGCGTGGCCGCGCTGGTGCGCAGTCGGCTGCCACAGCTGACGGCCCCGCAGGTGGTGGAACGACTGGCCGCTACCGCTCACAACGGTGCGCGTGCACCGTCGAACCTCGTCGGGGCCGGCACCGTCGATCCGGTGGCCGCGCTGACCTGGCAGCTGAGCGCAGTTCCGCCGGACACCGGCAGCAAGCAGATCGCGGCTCCGGCGCCACCGGTTGCCGTGGATCACACCCCCCGCATCGTCGCGTTCGCCGGAACTGCCGCGTTGGCACTGGCCGTCGCCGTGACCGCGTTCGCGGCGAACAGGCGAAAGGACGCCGCCAGGTGAGAATCCCCGTCCCCGGCTCGGGCCGAATCACCCTGGCGGCGCTGGCGGTCGCGCCGGCGGTCATGGCCTACCCGTGGCATACCGCCGCAGAGCGATGGGTGCTCGGCGTCGCGGTGGGCGTGGTGTTCCTGCTGCTGACCTGGTGGCGCGGGCGGTATCTGAGCGCATTGCTGTGGCGGCGACTGACGATGCTGCGAGGTCGCGACGAGCCCGGGATCGCCGAGCCGATTCACTTCTGCGCCACCGACGCGAAAACGACGGCAGCACTGCGGATTGTCGACGATACCGACGATCACCTACCGCTGGCAACCATCAGCGGCTACCTCGAGCGATACGGCATCCGCTGCGAAGCGGTTCGTGTCACAAGTCGTGATGTGGCTGCCGGACGCACCAGCTGGATCGGTCTGACACTCTCGGCATCTGCCAATATGGCTGCGCTGCAGGCACGTTCCGCGTCGGTGCCGCTGCGTGAAACCGCCGACGTCATGGTCCGCCGGTTGGCAGATCATCTCCGTGAGCTCGGTTGGACGGTGAGCACCGCCGACCTCGACGTGCCCGACCTGCTCGGCCCACAGCCCAGAGAACGTTGGCGCGCCGTTCAGGACGGCGCGCACGGGTACCTGGCCGGGTACGGAATCGTCGTCGACGAGACTCTGGACGCTACGCTGCACCGGTTGTGGACCCTGGAAGCGCCGGAGGTGTGGACGGCGCTGGAGATCACCGGCACCGCGGCGTGTCCGGAGCTCGCCGTGGCGTGCGCGGTGCGCACCGACGACGTGTCGGGTGCGCCGGTGCCAAATCTGTTGCGGCAGGACGGCGACCAGTGGTCGGCGGTAACCGCGCTGCATCCGTTGTCCACCGAAAGGCTGGCCGCGCCGCGTGTCCCGGCCGAGCTGGTACCGACGATCGGCTGGCCGGCCGGCCCGGTGGCGGTCAGAACATGAACGGTCGCAGGAACCGGTTCATTCGACGCAGGTAGTCCGGTTGGCTGACGTGCAGGATGTGGTTGCCCGGAAACCAGTGCAGCGCACAGCGATCCCAGTGTTCCCACAGCAACTCGGCTTGCTCGGGCGGCGCGAGGCGGTCACCCAGGCCGGTGATGATGAGGCGGCGATCCTTGGGCACCAGCGGTTCATAGTTCAGCGGCGAGTGGAACGCGGAGGCGGCGAACGACTCCTCCTCGCTGAGACCGCTGGCCTTACGGCCGAGGGTGATCAGCAGGTTGGCCGGAAACCACTGGTCGAAGATGTCCTCCGGGTTGACCACCGGCACGTTGGGGATGACTGCCTGCAGACGGTCGTCGGCGGAGGCGATCAGCGAAGACGTATAGCCACCCAACGAGATGCCGGTCAGCGCGATCCGGTCCACGCCGGTGGATTCCAGATGGTCCATGACGGAACGGAAGTCGTGGACGGCCTGCGCCATCGCCTCGGCGAATCCCGCCATGCCGAACTGGAAGAAGCCGTATCCGCTGAACGGGGATCCCCGCTGGGCGCGCCGGCCGTGGAACGGCAACGTGTAGAGAACGACGTCGAACCCGGACCGGTAGAACCACGGCAACGAGAAGAACAGGCCGTTGACCAGATACGGTGAGCCGAGGAACCCGTGGATCACGCACAGCGTCGGGTGCGGTCCGTCATTGTGGCGCCAATGTTGGGCGTGCACAACGTTGTTGCGGTCCAGTCGGCGCCACAGGTTGCCCATCGCGGGGTTGACCGGTTCGAAGCTGCTCTGGAAAGTGAGGTGTTCGACCCTGCCGTGGGCGATGCGGTTGGCCACCGGATTGGCCCGCCGCGAGGAGACCCGGGGAGCCACCGTGGGTGCGGGGAAGGACAACGTCGCGTCGTGCTCGGCCGCGAGTTCGGCGTAGAAGGACAGATTGTCGCGTTCGCGGTCCAGATCCGAGCGTCGCATGATGCCGGTCAGCACCGGCGGTAGCATCGCCGCCGCCACCATCGAGGCGATCGCGGTGCGCAGTCCGACGTCGGCGACGGCGGACGAATCCACGATGGCCCGCTGCAGCAGCGTGAGTTCGGAGCGCTTCGGCAGGCCGCGTACGCCGGCGTCCGCGCCAGGGATGTCCGGTACCGGGATCGGAGTCTCCGGGTCGTCGAGGATGCTCATCGACGCCGATGCTAGCCGGTCAGCGCGAACAATCGGGCCGCGTTGGCGTAGAACGCGCCGCGCAGCACCCGGATGGGCGCCGGCATCGCCTTTTGCATCGTCACCGATGATGACACGGCGTTAGATGGACCCGTGGTGTGGAATCCCGACGACTATCTGGCCTTCGCCGGCCACCGCGGCCGACCGTTCTTCGATCTGCTGGCCCGCATCGGCGCCGAGTCGCCGCGCCGGGTGGTCGATCTGGGGTGCGGTCCCGGAAACCTGACGGTGACGCTTGCGAGGCGCTGGCCGGGAGCTGCCGTCGAGGCCCTGGACAGTTCGCCGGAGATGGTGCAGGCGGCCAGGGAACGGGGTGTGGACGCGGTGGTGGGTGACGTCACGCGGTGGGTGCCGCGGCCCGACACCGACGTCGTGTTGACCAACGCCGTCTTGCAGTGGGTGCCCGGTCACACCGAGTTGCTGTCGCGGTGGGCCGCGCAGTTGGAGTCCGGTGCATGGATTGCGATGCAGGTGCCGGGAAACTTCGATGCTCCGTCGCATCAGGCGGTGCGGGAGGTGGCGAGTCGTCCGGAGTTCACCGATGCGTTGCGGGACACGAGGGTTCGCGATGCCCACCTCGTGGAGAGTCCGGTGCGCTACGCGGAGATCCTGTCGGAGGCCGGGTGTGTCGTCGACGCGTGGGAGACAACGTACATCCACGAACTGTCCGGCGAGACGCCGGTGCTGGACTGGGTCTCCGGCACCGCCCTGACCGAGGTGAAATCCCGGTTGTCCGCCGAGGCCTTCGACGACTACCGGCGTCAGATCGCTCCGTTACTGGCGCGGGCATACCCCGTTCGCGCTGACGGTAGGACATTCTTCCCGTTCCGACGGGTGTTCGTGGTGGCGCAGGTGTCGTAGCAACCGGCTCTACTCAAACATCTGCTCGATACAGATGTGCTCCCGACGGTGGCCGAGATCGCCCGACGATGCCGGCTGATCGATGCGGCTTGCGGAGCGCTGCGCGTCGAGCGCGCGTTCACCGCCCGCCGGTTGTTCGCCGTCGCGCAGGGGCATCTCGCGGCACAAGGCGTCGTCGCAGATCCAGCTGGCGGTCTGCCTGTGGGAGGAACTGCCCAAGGTGGCAGGAGTGTTCGCCGCTTGCCTGGTCGACACTGGGTCGTGTCCACCATCGTCTCGCGTGTGGCGCCGCTCAAGCCCGAGGACAAGGCGCGGATCGACGGCATCCTGGCCCGCAGCGTGAAGCGGTGGAACCGACTGTCGCACAAGAAGGTCATCGGGGCCGCCGTGGTCGCCAGTAAGCGGTTCGGAGAATGCGGTCTCGACAAGCTTGTCGATGAGGTCCAACTGGCTTGCGTCGGGAACCGAATCAGATTGGAGAATGTCTCGCATGGCCTGAACCAGTTCTTTGGCAACGTCGGTCTGCGGATCGGGTAGCGGCATTCGAGAGACGTATTGAGTCATCCAACGTCGGCGACCTGAGTAGAGCTTGTTGCCGCAGACTTCGTCGTAGAAACGGAGGCCGAACTTCGAATTGGCCACCGCGAGCATGAGGTGCGCTACATCCTCGGAACCGATGTCGGCGAGGGAAATCCAGTAGCAGTCTCCATTTACGACAGCACCTGATCGGTCCAACGCGAAGCGTGCTTGAACGCTTATGTCTGGGAACACGATCTTCGGGAACGCCCAACTGCTCGGCTTCTGAGGTACCCATATCTCGAACCACTGGCGGCCACCGTCGATGACATACTTGCGACCCTTTAGCCGTTCCGCATGAGCGTCGAAATATGCCATCGCACAGGGAAACTCAGACATGTCTAAGAGCGTTCGCTTGTCCTTCAAGAGGTCATACGGATACAGCACCTGAGTGGTCAGGTGATCGGATACTTGCCACGGAGTCAGGTTGTCGTGGGTGATCAGCGGCAGAAGTAGCTGTTCTTCTGGTTTGGGAACGACGTTGTCCCAGTCGTCGGAGATGAACACCCCGTCGGCGGTTGTCTTGATACCCACGCGGATCTTGGCAACCTCACCGAACGTCTGCCACGTCGCAGCTTCGACTGCTCGCAGCCATTCATCACCCGACCCGTTGGCTAAGCGCCATGGCTCGGCAGTCGAGGAACTTTGGATGAGTGATCCTGATCGAATTGCTATGACGCGGCCATCATGAGCGACTAGTTGCTCACGTCCTCCTACAAGTGCTTCGTACAGCGGTGTCGCATCGGCGTCCGCAACCGATGCGGTTTCATCTTCGTAGGCAGTCGTGAACGAGCAGGGCGTCGAGGTCTGCGCTCTATGGTTGAGCGCGATCACGATTGCCGGTAAGACCGCCGCACTGAACAATTTCGTATCACCAAGGTCATAGAGTTCAACCGGGTCCAGCGACGTCTGAAAAACGCTGCGGACATTCGCCCCGGCGTTCGTGCTGAGGAACCGATTGGAGCAGAGCAGACCAAGGACGCCCTCATGGCGAAGAAGCGAAGGTACGAGCACCACGAACGGATGCGTGAGGTCGATTCTCCCCGTCAAACCAAACTCGGCAGCGAGAAGCTGCGCCGTGGCTTGGCCAAGCTGCTGCGTCCGCACGTAGGGCGGGTTGGTTATGACGGCGTCGAACGACCCTCGCGGAAGTTCCCGAGCTGCTTGGAGAAAGTCACCCTGATGCCACTCCACCTCAATGCCTCGCGCGCCAGCCCGCTCCCGAGCGACGGTGATCGCGTCGGGGTCGAGGTCATAGCCCACCAGCGAGACGCTGACGCCGGGCAGGATCTGGGCGGCCACTCGTTGGATCGCGAGGAGAAGTTCGCCGTCACCGCACGCGGGATCAAGTATCCGAAGGTGACCCGGCGGTACTGACAGGTCTGGTTGGACACGAAGCTGCTCGACCACCCTTTCTGCCAGAAAGACTGCCAGAAGGGCCGGGGTGTAGTGCTTACCGTGGCGCTTGACCGCCGCCGCCCGTGACAACGCAAACTCCGCTCGTCTTCAGTCGAGCCGCTCAGCCCTCCCATCGAGCACCGGACTCGCTATTGGTAGCACTGTAGGCCGACAGACGCAGTCAGGGTCTCCACGGTTAACAGGCGAGTCGGGGTCTACGGCCCAATATGATCGCTGAGCGTGGCGTGCTGCCAGGGTTGGCTCAGACGGAGGGGCAGAACCCGGGTTCATTGTGCGCCCAAGGCAGACCCCGCACGTTCCGCGATCCACGACCGAGTACTCGCCGCCCCGCTCGGACAGCGCGGGTTCAGGTGGTCCAACGCAACCTCACGCGGGACGGTAACTGCAGAAGACAGGCAATTAGGTTGGCTACGGATTCTTGTTTTTTTGCGCGGCGTCGCGCCAAGTGGTCGCGTTGCCGTCGTGGGTGGTGGTCATGAACCGCCGCTCGCCGCGGAAATGATCACCCATATCATCCACAGCAGAAACCCAGGCACCGGCAACACACAAGATGATGATCTGATGCGTGGAGAGAGGTGCCTTCACTACTGACACTTGCCCATACCGATCCACAATCACAGTTGATCGCTTCTCGGCGCCAAACACCACAAGAAGCAACCACACCGGCACCCAGAATCCGCACGTACAGAAAACCGAGATCAGCAAGTGCAGCACGTGATTTACGGGCTTCCCGGTAATGACCACCGCTGAGTCGGCTGCACGGTTGGCCACCCGGCCACCCTAGGCTGCCATCGCCATCAGGTTCTGATCCAGCAATTCTGAACGTTCCTGCGGCGTTAGCTCGCGCATCAGGTATCCCCCTCGCAACGCATGAAGGCGATTCTATTGCCGACCCCGACAAGATCAGGACCGTTCGGACCGCACCCGCCCGTCGCGATCGGCGACCTGGGCGCGGCTCATCCGGTTGACACGTATTGGCACGCCACCGACTCCGAAGACCGAAAAGTAAGGCCTCACCTGAATGAACATGTGGTGCGCGACACGGGAATGAGAGAGGAAGGCTGTATCCCCGGCCTTCGTGCTGTCCCCAGATTGAAATGTGTTGCGGCCACTCGATGACATCACCTTCTGAAACCCTTCTACACAGACCGCGGCTGGGGCGATGTACAGAAGCCCGATGGAACCTTCGTGTGGACGTCACCGACCGGTCACAGGTAAGCCACGAAACCCGTTGGGGCGCTGTTCTTTCCACAGTTTCTCCCGACCCACTGCGAATCTGTTCCTACCCAACGAAATCCCGAAGGGCAGGCCCGACCGTGGGCTGATGATGCCCACCCGTCCACGCACCCGGGCCGAGGACCGGCGAGCCCGCATCGAACACGAGCGTGGCCAGACTGGCAACGCTGGGTCCTGGACGTCGATCCGCCA
Organism: uncultured Mycobacterium sp.; assembly: GCA_964387245.1. Classification (GTDB taxonomy): domain Bacteria; phylum Actinomycetota; class Actinomycetes; order Mycobacteriales; family Mycobacteriaceae; genus Mycobacterium. Next base: position 4,472 of record CAYLWH010000027.1, on the reverse strand, counting down.
CCTTTCCAGCTGGCTGTGGTACGTGTGAAACGTGAAGCGATGGACAGCGCTGTCGGCCGTCATCGCGGTGCTGATCTACGTGTCGCTGTGGATCGGCTGGGTCCAGAACTGGGCGTGGATGGGGGCCATGGATGACTGCCTTCTCGACGGCTACCACCGGGTCGCCGTTCGGCATTCCGCCTGGGTTCCGGCGTGGGATTGGTTCTGCACCCTGTTGGGGCCGATGTCCTTCCGCATCATCGGTGTCGCACTGATCATCTGGCTGCTCGCCCTTCGCTACCTGGGGTCGGCGTTGTTCCTGTTCATCAGCGTCGAACTCGCCGGACTGGTGACGGAGATTGCCAAGGGGCTCGCTGATCGTTCTCGCCCCGACACCCAGATGGTGCATGCATTCGGATCGTCGTTTCCGTCCGGCCACGCCGTGGGCGTGATGGTCGGTGTGCTGGCACTGCTGACGGTGGCGTGGCCACTGCTCGCCGAGCGGTGGCGGATGCCGCTGGCCGTCGTGGGAGGTGTCGTCGTCGTCTCGGTGGGGATCGGTCGGGTCGCGCTCAACGTGCATCATCCCTCTGACGTCTTGGCGGGCTGGGCGCTGGGATACTTGTACTACCTGCTGTGTGTTTCTCTGATCAGGCGAGTGGACGAAAGACGGGCAGTATCCGGTAAAGCCCAGTGAAACTGGCGGACTCGTACTCGTCGCCGACCTCACCGTCGCGTGCTATCGGTGTCGGGCCGTCGATGGCCGTGAAGCTGAACTCCGGGGCCTGTATCTCGTGATACAGCGGACTGCGTTCCAGCCGCCCGAAGGCGAGCGCACCGAGGATCCGGGTGCGGGACAGCCGGCGCCCGGTTTCGAGGATGCGGACGTCGAGCAGCCCGTCGTCCATCCGGGTCCGCCGCGACGGTGCGAAACCCGTTGGCAGATAAAGCGAATTGCCCAGAAAGAACAGGGAGGTGGTCAATGTCTTGTTGTCGTACCTGATTCGTACGGACTGTTCGTTGCGCAGAGTGTGCAGCATCGCGTAGATGCCCGCCAGTGGCTTGCCGATCTTGTGTTCGAGCTTTTCTCGGGCTTCGACGAAGAATGGATACGCGCCGATGCTGGCGGTGTTGACGATCATCCTGTCCTCATTGAGGCGGACCAGGTCGACGCAGGACACGGTGCCGGTTTTGATTGCCTCGACGGTTTTCGCGACGGTGTCGCAACCGATGTCCTTGGCGAAGTGGTTGAACGTGCCGGCGGGAAACACGGCCAGTGGAAGCTTGGCCTCGACGGCGATCGCCGCGGCGCAGGACACGGTGCCGTCGCCGCCGCCGATCCCAAGGACCTCGGCATGTTCTGCGGCGGAACGCAGTACCGACTCCGGGTCGTCGTCGGGACCCAGTTCGACGATTTCGGCTTGCGGCAGCGCGGCGCGGACTTCGTCGATCACCTGCGCGCCGGTGCCGCTGCCCGATGACGGATTAACCACCAGCACAACACCTTTCCCGTCGGGACGGGCGGGTGTATCAACGCGAAGTGGCTCCGTCGACGGCAGCTTTGTTTCGATGACGGGTGGAAATAGTCGTCCGCCGAGCACCGCGATGCCCGCCCCGATGCCGAATCCGGCAAGGACGTCGCCGGGGTAGTGCGCGCCTGTTGCGATGCGGGACAACCCCACCAGGCCGGCCAGCAGGGCCAGCGCGAGGCCCATCGGCGGGCTTTCCAGGCCGACGCCGACCGCGAAGGCCGCGGCGCTCGCCGAGTGTCCGGACGGCAACGAGTTCGACGTCGGGACGCGCCTGGTACGGCGGGCCAGCGGCACCGAAGTGCGACTCGGCCGGGGTCGCGTCCAGAGCCGCTTGGCGAACTGGTTGGTCACCAGGCTGGTCACGCCAAGCGCTGCGATACCCCGGATCGCGCCCCGGCCGGCACGAGGTTTGCCGGATACCGCCATGGCGGCGGCGATGACCAGCCACAGTTTGGAGTGGTCGGCGCCACGTGTCAGCGGTGGCATGACGGCGTCGAGCAGCGGTGTGGGTGAATCGGCGATCGCTTCGAAGACTTCCCGGTCGAGCGTGCCCAGACCCTGAGTGATCCGCCGGATACCTTCAGGTCGCTGCCACGGCCACCGAGTCATGGTTACAAAGTAGCGGGCGTGCGCTCGTCAATTGTCGGCTCACCTGTCGGGAAGGTCCTCGACCCTCTCGGTCCTGTCGCTGGGGATGACGATCCGTCGCGTGGCGATCTTCTTGTCGTCGGTGGTCTTGGTGACCACAGGGTTCGGCGGTGGCGTGGTGATGCGGCCCTGGACCGGCGCGCCGTTCTTGACTGTTGGCACCGAGATTCGTTTGGTGTCGGTCTTGTCCTCCTTGCCGCCGGCGCTTCCGGCGCCGTGCATACCGGGCGGCATCATGCCCATACCGCCCCCGCCCATCGGTGTCGGAGCATTTGCGACGGTCGCCGCTACCGTGGGGGGGCCCGCAACGCGGCCACTCGACGGTGCGGTCGACGTCGCCGACGAGGGAGTTGCGGGCGGCCCGAGCATGGCAGTCGGAGATGTACCGGTGCCTATGCCCCCACCACCACCCGCCCCGCCGCCTCCGACATCGCCGACTCCTCCACCACCTGAGACCCCGAATTCGTCACCGAGTCCGTCCGCGCCCCAATCTGGGGACGACATCTCGCCGGCACCGGACTGGAAGGCGCCCATACCGGACTGCAGGAGTCCCTGTGCGGCCTGTGCCAACTGCTGGGGTAGCTGCATGAACGGCTGCAGCGCGCCGCCGAGCGCACCGGTCACGGATCCCGCCACGCTGCTCATCATCTGCGGTATTTGGTGGGCCATCTGATCAAAACCCTGGGCCTGCTGCTGGTCGCCGGCGGGGAACTGAGTGGCGGCATCACCGGCCATCGCCTCACGTTCGCCGTGACCCTTCTGGGCTTTGGCGCTGTCCTCCGGGTCGCCCATGTTCGCGGCTCCGAAGAGGGCGGCCGTGGCCATCTCGATCCACGACTGCACCGACGGCGGCATGTCGGAGGTGATGGGCGGCGGCGGCGGGACGGTGAGAGCGGCGTTGTAGCCGACTTCATTGAAATTGAATGCGCCGGTCATGGCTCAGTCCTTTCTTGCCATGTGGAGCGCCTGGAACCACGCGAAGTGATAGTTCAAGGCGGTCCTCTGACCGCTCACGAGGGCGTCGATGGCGGCCAACAGCTGCCAGTTGCCGACCATGGCGGTGTCGACGGAGTCGGGGTAGGCCTTGAGCATCGTCTCAGAGATAGCGTGCACGTGCTCGTGCAGCAAGTCAGTCTCGGCGTCCAGGATGCCGGTGCCGGCGATGCCCGCCTTGGTCAGCGTGTGGGCAAGGCGAGGCAGGCCGTCACGCCAATTGGTGGCGTGTGTAATCGCCCAGTTGAGGTCGTCGACTATAGGCAGATCGCGAGCGCGGAATGACATCGGGACTGGGTCGGCATCAGAATTGTCCCCCAGGTACTGGCCGGGCGCCCATGTCTCGATGAGGATTGCGTCGCGGAGCAGGGCTTCCAGTGCGCCGCGTCGTGGCGCCGGTGGCAGCAACTGGACTCCGGTCGGAATCTCGACTCCTGGAGGGATCCAGCCCGATGCGATGTCGGTGACCAGGACGGTAGTGCCGGTTTCGAGGTCGGCGATGGCCCACCTCAGCCCGGGCTGTTGACGCGCGACAGCTTCGACGAAGGCGCGTAGCCGTTTCTCGGCAGTCTGGTGTGCCGACACCGCGCCCGCAGTTGCGCCGGAAGTCGTTGCAGCGGACGCAGTTTCGAACAGTCCGCCCGGTGCGCCCGCTACTGCGGGCGCCGGCGCCGGCCTGTTGACAACGGCGGGCTGTGTGACGCCGCCGCTCGACGGACTGACCGGAGCGGATGTGGGCGTACTGGCTGACGCCGCAACAGCTGCCGGGGCGGGTGCACTGGGCATTGCGGTGGCGGCGTGGCGCAGATCCGCGCCATAGACGGGCAGCGGCCCGGCTGGTGTCATCGGAGGGGGAGCGGCGCTAATGGGGGCCGCCGAGGCCATAGGTGCGGCGAAGACTGTCGGCGACGTGGTTGCGGCCGGGGCGATGGGTGCGGCGGAGCCGGCTTGGCCGGAGTCGGCGGAGATGTAGCCGCCGGATGTGGACAACGTCGCCGTGGACAGCGTTCCCATCGGCGTCGAGAATTCCGGCTGATGTGCAACCGGCGGATGGAACGGGCTCGGCGCGCTCTCCGCGAATGCCTTCGACAGCGCTTCGGTGCCAGCTGACATCGGTCCGCCGGCCTGCATGCCGTGGTTGAAACCTTCGGCCAGGTTGCCGGGGTTCAGGACGTGCCCGACATCCGGTAGGCCCGCACCTTGGGGGCCCGCACCCAGACCCGACGAGGGTATGGAAGTCAGGCTGGGTTGCCCAGATGCGAGGCCGGAGCCGCCGCCAGATGCGCCGAGGGAGGGAATGCCCGTATCGAGCTGGCTGGG
>CAYLWH010000026.1:0-40889 GCA_964387245.1 uncultured Mycobacterium sp. | reverse complement strand
GCGCAATCGCGGAGAGGTGACCGTCGCACCGCTTCGCCAGCGGGTGATGGGGCTGTTCGCAGTGAACGCGCCTAAGGCGGCATCCCGGCTCGCCGGCGGAATGGCCACCAAGATCGGCGACCAGGTCGCTGCCGGCCAGACCGACAAGCGCTAGGGCACGGGGCCTTGACTCTGCGCTGAGAACGTTGGCTACTCGACGCGTTGCACCCGTGGAAGCCGATCTGCACGCCCGAGCTTCTCAGCGCGACTGGCAGATTCGCCCAACCCGTCACGTCAAAGTGTTTCGCCGACATCTCGTTGCGCGACACTTGGGGCCGCAGATCGCAGCCGGGCGATGATGCCGTCGAGGTCGAGGGCGAACATGTCCGGCCGGAATACGTGGCCGCCGGGCTGCTCGTGGGCTTCATGCGGGATGCCGGCTTCGCTGAGGCGACTGCGGAACTCCCGCTGGCCGGCAAGCACCTGGGTCTCGTTCACGCTGTCGAACCAGTTGAGTGGGTCCGGACTGGTGCCGGCGACCAGGAAGATCCGCTTGTTCTGGTAGCTGGGGACCCGCTCGATCGGGTTGTCGGCGGTGACCCTGGCCTGGTCCCAGAACGGCGCGCCGTACACCGTGCCGCCGCCGAGGTCCAGGACCGCCGAGGTGATGTTCGCCCAGTGCACGACAAGGCCGAAGTCGCGACGCAGACTCGCCGGGCCGGAGTGGCTGCTCACCGAGGCGAAGTGGCCGTAGTACTTGGCGGCGTACTTCAGCGCGCCGAAGCCACCCATCGAAAAACCGGAGACCGCACGGCCGTCGTACTCGGCGTAGGTTCGGAAATTCGCCTCGATCCAGGGCAGCAGCTGGGCGATGTGGAAGGTCTCCCAGTTCCGCGGGCCGACGAACGAGGTGACCGGGTTGGAGTACCAGCCCGCGTGCCCGCCGTCGGGCATCACGACGATGATCGGCTTCCCGGCGGTCAGTTCTCGGATACCCAGAAAGTCGAACTGGCGGAAGTCCTCGGCGCCGCCGTGGAACAGGTAGAGGACGGGATAGGTGCGTCCGCTGGTGCGGTAGTCGTCGGGAAGCAGGACGTTCACGCCGGGGTTCCAGCCGATCGCGCTGGTCTGGAACCGGTAGTACCACAGGCGGGGGTCGTTCTCGTTGCGGTCCACGATCGTCAGCCCGAACCCGTCGCTGCGTCCGACGAATGTGACCAGAACTTGTCCGACGTTGATGGCGTCGGGATTGGCGATGCCGTTGACGGTGGCGATCAGCGGATAGAACGAGGCGTCACCATAGAAACGCACAGCCAAACCCGCCAGCGTGTCACCTGGGACAACCGTGTATCTCGTGACGTCCGGGATGATCAGCTGTTGCCCCGCCCTGATGACGGCGGACTCGGGGATCCCGCTGGCTCTGGCGATCAGCCAATCTAATTCCGCGTCACCATAGAAGCGCTGTGCCAAACCGGACAGTGTGTCCCCCGCGACAACCGTGTATCTCGTGTAGTCGGGGATGATCAGCCGTTGTCCCACATTGATGACGTTGGGATTGGCGATCCCGCTGGCGGTGGCGATCAGCCGATATAGTTGCGCATCACCATAGAAGCGCAACGCCAATGCCGACAGCGTTTCCCCCGCGACAACGGTATGTGTCCTGACCATTCGTCTCACCCCTTCGGTTGTAACCGGTACATTGCCCCAATTCTGCACGGCCGCAGTCGCCGGTGGGTGCGATGGGTCGTTGTTTTCTGTCCGGGTTTCTCAGTCGGTATGAACGGGTGGGCAGCCGAAGGTGGCCCCGAAGTCGTTGTCATGTTTTGCAGAGCGCATCGGCGCGGCGCGGATATGGCCACCCTGGTGATGTAGTCGCGGACCGCCGCGCCTGCCCGGCGGCCAGGCGGCGGTACTGCTCGCGTCCAGTCGGGCTGTGGCGTGGCCGGGTTTCCCCTGACGGTCGGCGTAAATATGGAATACGTTGGCCCGCTTTGTTACTCGGCCCGATCGCTTGCGGCAATTGGGATTGGCGGCTCCGCCATGGCCGCTGTGTATATCAACCGGCGCATCCGGCGCGGTAGCGATTGGATCCACCCTCCGATTCGAGCCGACCGACACGTCCATCAAGGAAGCACGCATGTGGTCTGGACCAATAGACGCAGGCGGTGGCGGCGATCGGCGACGGACTGTGCGCCACGGGTGTTCCGGAATGTGCGGGGAGCGAGACTTGTTGTAGCGGAAAAGGATACAGACTCGAAGGAGGGGAGATGAGTCACCGTGAAGTCGTCCGCGGTGAGCAGTGTCGAGAACTCGTCGCGTCCTGGCCCCATCCGATTCGAGAGACGCGAAAGTTGTTGCGGGTGATCGGCCGCGCCGCGATGGTGCAGGCATCCGAAGTCGCGCTACTGGCGTCGTTCGTCACCACGATGCCGCCGCACCTGACTGGCGCTCCGTATGTGCAGGCACCGCCGGCGCTGCCATCTCGAGGGGGCACCGAAACGGTGCCGCGCCCGGTTCTACTGGTGCACGGATTCTGCGGCACGAAGTCGAGCTGGTCCTTGGTCGCGCAGCGCCTCGTCGCCGACGGATTCACCGTCGAGGCGATCTCGTACTCGCCATTCGGCACATCTGTGGAGCGCCTCGCCGACCGGGTCGTCGCCGAGGTGGGCCGCATCTTGGCCCAAACCGGTGCGGACAAGGTGCATTTGGTCGGTCACAGCCTCGGGGGAGTCGTCATCGCCGAAGCCTTCTCCGACGGGCGCCTCGACGGACTGGTCGACACCGTCGTCACGCTCGGCGCGCCGTTCGGCGGCTCGCCGTGGGCCACGTTGATGCCAGTCGGGGAAGTCGCCAGGGCACTTCGGTGCGGCTCAGCGTTGTTGTCCCGATTGAACTCCTCGCCGGTGCCGAACGGAGTGCGATGGTTCGCCTTCACGGCCGAGCACGACATCGTCGTGCCGGGCCTGCGGTCGGTGCCTAATCACGCCCTGGTCGATGTGGTGACGCTCGGCGGCGTCGGTCACCTCGGGATGCTGTTGAGCCGCAATGTTGTTGACCGCATCGCGGGCACACTGCGCTCGTGTCCGATCGCCTACGCCCAGTCCGCGTGAACTGATGCCCGCGAATGCCTGCCGAAGGGTTCGGCGGCGATCGACGTCAGTCGGACCGGCGGGGGACGATCATGACAGGCACGGGCGAATGGCGCAGGATCTTCGAGGCGGCCGAACCGAGGAACACCTGGGCGGCCGGACCCGCAGCGCCCGAACCCAACGCGAGGATGTCACCATTGGCCCATCCCACTGACTCCACGGCGTCGCGCCAGTTGTATCCACTGCCGACGGTGACCTCGACACCGGGTGCTGCCACTGCTGCGCGCACAGTGCCGAGATGCCGGGTGATCTCCTCGTGGGTGCGGCGTGCCCACTGGGCGACGACGAGCTCCTCGGCGGCCGCATTGGGCAGCCCGCCGAACAGGGATGACGGGCGCACCGTAAATGAGACGATGCGCAGCGATACCGACCATTTCTTCGCCAATTCTGCGGCGGCGCCGACTAATCCGTGGATATTCGCCTCGCCGCCGTAGGTGGCCGTGATCCTGCGCAACCCCGTCGACTGGGGCGGGTACCCACGTGGTGCGATCGCCACCGGCACCTTCGCCGTGTGGACGAGTCGGCCGGTGACGCTGCCCAGGGCCACGCGGCCGAGCAGCCCGGACGACGACGAGCCGACCACCACCAGCGACGCCTTCAGTTCGGTCGACAACTCAAGCAGTCCGGCGGGAATCGAGCTTGCCTCATGCACCACCCCGGGAACGGTCTCGCCGGGCAGGCTGCGTGCCACCGCGTTGAGCGACTGTCGCACCTGCTCGGCGCGAACCTCCAGGAACTCCTTCTCGACGGGGTCGTCGCGCGGTGGCCACGGTGTTTCGATGATCACCGCCGCGACCGCGGGTTCGCCTGCGGTCTCGGCGATCTGTTTCGCGAGATTGATCGGTGCATCGCTTTGGCGGGTCGCGCTGAACCCGACCAGAATCGTCATCGCCGTCCCGCGACAGTCGATCCGACGACGACGTTGGTGACGGGAACCGGATACTCACCCCGGGCCCGGTCGACGACGTCGAACCGGTGCCAGACCGAATCCTGCGGCGGCAGTGTGGAAATCACGATCTGGTCCGGATGGAACGACTGATATGCCGTGTGCAGCGCACGAAGCGGGCGGTAGTCGCCGAGTTTGCCGTCAGCGGTGAAGCCTTCAGCCCGCAAGGCGTTCACGGTGGCGTCCAGGCGTGCTTCGGCTGCCGCCAGGGTGGCCTCCCACACGTCCAGCGGGCCGTGCGTTGCCGCGGCGCCGGTCTCGATCGGACTGGCCGGTACGACGACGTGGAACACGGTGTCCTTGTCGGCGCCGATCGCACGCAATTCGTCGTACAGGGCGGCCGAGTCGAGCGTCTGGTTCGCCAGCACCAGCACCCGGTGCGGACGGCCCGTCGCGGTGACCCCGGCCGGAGCCGGGCGGGAACCAACGAACCACTTGTTGGCGAAGAACAGCACGATCACCACGGCCCAGGACAGCAAGCTGAGCATCAGCGCACTCCGGTTGCCCCCGCCCTGCAGCAACATCTGGACCAGGATGGCGACGATCGCGATTGCGGTGAGTATCGACAGCACCGGGAACAGCCACATCTTCACTTTGAGTTCCGAATCGGATGTGCGGTAGCGCAGCACGATCTGCGAGATGACGATCAGCAGGTAGACGAACAAGATGACCGCGCCGCTCGAGTTCAACAGGAACGCGAAGATGGTGTCGGGGAAGAACGCCGCCGCGATCACGCACAGGAGTCCGATCAGCGACGAGGTCAGGATGGCGATGGCGGGTACGCCGCGCCGGGTCACCTCGACGAGTTTCGGCGGTGCCTCTCGGCGGGCCGCCAACACGAACAGCATCCGGGATGCGGTGTACATGCCGGAGTTGAGGCAGCTGAGCACGGCGGTGAGGACGACCGCGTTCATGATCTGATCGGCGTACGGGATGCCCATCTGGGTGAACGCCGCGACGAACGGTGACGCACTGACCTGCTCGTCGTTCCACGGCAGGATCGTCACCAGCAGGAACGCGGAGCCGACGAAGAAGATGGCGATACGCAGGATCACCGAGTTCGCGGCCTTTGCCACCGCGCGTTCCGGGTCCGACGACTCGGCGGCGGCTATCGTCGCAATCTCGGCGCCGACCATCGAGAAGATCACCGTGACCACCCCGACGGTGATCGCGGTGACGCCGTGCGGAAAGAAGCCGCCGTGTGCGGTGAGGTTGGAGAAGTCCAGGTTCTTTTGCGGCCACAGGCCAACGACGTAGAGGCTGCCGAGGGCTATGAAGGCGATGATCGCGGCCACCTTGATGCCGGCGAACCAGAACTCGAACTCACCGAACGACGACACCGAGAACAGGTTCGTCGCGGTCATCAACACCAGGAGGACCAGCGCGGTCAGCCAGAGCGGAATGTCGGCCCAGTACTGGATGATCTTGGCACCGGCGATCGCTTCGAACCCGACGACGATCACCCAGAAGTACCAGTAGAGCCAGCCCACCGAGAAGCCGGCCCAGTTGCCCATTGCATTGCGGGCGTAGTCGGCGAATGAACCGGTGGACGGGTTGGCGACGGCCATCTCGGCGAGCATCCGCATCACCATGATGATCAGCACGCCGGCCAGACCGTAGGTGATGAAGGTGCCGGGTCCGGTGTCCTTGATCACCACGCCGGAGCCGACGAATAACCCGGCACCGATGACACCGCCGATTGCGATCATGGTCAGCTGTCGTTGGCTGAGGGCTTTCTTCAATTCAGGTGTCGCACTCATCGCGTCCTCCTCTGCCAAGCAGGGTTTATCCGAGATCTGTACCACATCTTCATCGCCGTGTTCCGGGTTCGCCGGTTCCTTGTTTCGTCTCGGCTTGAGAGTCCGTGAACGCCGGGTTGATCGAGTGCGGCCAGCGAAGGCCCTTCGCTGGGAGGGCGCCAGGTTCCGCGAGTCGTGGGTGCAGGCGGTCGGTGGTTTGCCGAGCGTGAACGGCCGGTCGCCGGAGAAAGCGTGAAAGCGCGTGTGATTTACCGCTCATTTGTCTGTTTGAGGCTGAGAGTCTCATATTTAAGAGGCCTCGAAGAACGCCGAAAGTCAAATTGGACTGATGTGCCATATTGCCAGTTCAAGCCATAGAATTAGGCGTAGCTGACAGCCAACGGCACAATTGCATAACAATTGCTCCTGAGCATCGCCTGAGGTAATCGGATAAACGCCGAGGTGGCCGTCCGCTCGGGAAATTTCTGGTCGAATTCGGTCGTTACACTCGATTCGGGTCAGCGCCACAGCGGCGCGAGAATCCGTGGGCGGACAGCCCGAACGAAGGAGGTGCCGACAAACATGGCAAAGATTGTGACCGGTGTTGCCGCAGTGACCGAAGCGATCAGCGGGATCGCTGTTGGGCGGCGTTCGGCAACTGTGCCGCCGAAGTTGTCGCCGGCAGTGAGCCTTGCCGCCGACCTGCCCGCCCGCCCGCCGCGGGCCCATCTGCACCGGCTCCCGGAACCTGCACCGGCGGTGGAAACGCCGCTCATCGAGACCGACACCGCGCCCGGCTTCTCCGCGTTGCGCCGCATCACCGTCGACCACGGTCCCATCGTCGCGATGGCCGTGGACCGTCGTGACGGACTCGTCTACACCGCCAACCACGCCGACGACAGCGTGGCCGTTCTCGATCCCCGCACCCTTGCCGTCGTCTCTGTGATCGCCGGGACCGAAGAGCCTTTCGCGATCGACGTCGTCAACGGTCGGGCGTACGTCAGCACCGCCACGATGTCGCATGACTCGGTCACGGTGGTGGATGCGAGTGCCGGCCCGGAACCGGTCGCCGACCACGCGCTGGCGTTGTCGGTCCGTGACCTCGCGGTCGATCCCAAGGGGCGGTACGTCTACGTCGCCCGCAGTGGGCGGGAAGGCGCCGACCTTGCCGTCGTGAACACCAGCGACGACCGGGTCACCACCATTAACCTCCGGACCCGGCCCGGCGCGACAGCCGAGGCCATCGCGATCAGCCATGACGGTGCGCGAGTGTATGTGATCACCGTCGACGACCTGGGCGGTGAACTGGTTGCGATCGACGCCGCGGCTCGCCGGGTCCTCGGGGGTCTGGCGTTTCCCGTGCCGCTGCGTGACGTCGTCGTCAGCCCCGACGGCTCGACGGTTTACGTCGCCAGCTGCGATCCTTCCTTCGGCGGTGCCATCGACGTGGTGGACGCCGGTCGCCTGCGCGTGGTCGACGGCCTCGACGTCGGTGGCCTCCTCACCCAGGTCCTCGTCAGCGCGGAAGGTGATCGGCTCTACATCGCCAACGGCGATCGGATCTTGGTGGTGTGCACCGCGACGCACGAGATCGTAGACACGATCACCGCGGTCGAGCAGCCGTCCTGTATCGCGGAGAGTGCCGACGGTAAGCAGCTGCTCATCGCCGGCTTCGACGGAGCCGTCACCGTTCTCACGGTCGCGTCCACCACGGAGTCGCTGATGGCCAAGATGACGGCGTCGGACGTCATCGACATCGCGATGCTCGAACTCGAAACAGCAGGGGTGTAGCCGAGTCGGCTCAGCTCGGGCCGGTGCCCTCGTTCCCGTCCTCGTGGCCGAACCACTTCTGCTTGATCAGTTCGTAGGTGCCGTCCTCGCGCATCGACAACAGCGCCTGGTCCACCTGCTTTCGAAGCTGGCTGCCGTTGCGGAAGACAAAGATCGCTAGCCGGTGCAGTCCAGCGAGACGACGGCGCTCTTGCTGGCCGGCACCACCGCGAACAAGTTCGGGTCGCCGTCGTCGTCGACGGGCAGCCACTGTGGGGATTGTTGCGCCTGGCGCACCCGGGTGACGACGCAGTGGGACATCGGCGCGGTACCCAGTCTGTCGATGGTGACGCTGTAGCCCCGCGACTGCAGCCCGTAGATCGTCTGCTCGGCGGTCTCGTCCGCGGCCGCCGGTCCGGCCGGTCCGGCCAGCGCGGTGCTCACCGCGATCGCGGCGACTGTGAGTGCGGTCCGCATGGCCTGGCCCCTTCACGGTTCGTTCCGGTGTCCTTCCATTGAAATGCACCGTCTGGTGTGGGTGGTTTCGGGTGCCGGTTTACCTGCGCCGCCGGTCTGGACACGCGACGCCCACGACCGACAAAACCCCCTTCGTAACGCCCGGCGGCGTTAGCGTAGGCCTGATCCCGTCCCGACCTGGAGGCCTCGAAGACGATGCAGAGCACCATGCAGGACTTCCCGTTGACCATCGCGACGATCCTGCGTTACGCGGCCGGGGTCCACGGCGACCGCACTGTCGCCACCGCGACCGGCGACGGCGGTTACCGGCATGCCACCTACGCCGAGGTGGGCGGGCGGGCAGCCCGGCTGGCCAACGCACTGCGTCGCCTGGGCGTCACCGGCGATGAACGGGTGGCCACGTTCATGTGGAACAACCAGGAGCACCTCGAGGCCTACCTGGCCATCCCGTCGATGGGGGCGGTGCTGCACACCCTGAACATCCGGCTGTTTCCCGAACAGCTCGAGTTCGTCGCCTACGAGGCCGAGGACCGGGTGGTGATCGTGGACGCCTCGCTGGCTCCGGTACTCGCGCCGGTGGTCCGGAGTCTGGAAACGGTGCACACAGTGATCGTCGTGGGTGACGGTGACGCGTCGGCGCTGAACGTGCCGGGCAAGCAGTTCCTGCGCTACGACGAGATCACCGCAGCCGAGTCCGACCAGTTCGACTGGCCGCGGCTCGACGAGAACTCCGCCGCGGCAATGTGTTACACCAGCGGTACCACCGGACACCCCAAGGGGGTGGTGTACAGCCACCGGTCGAGCTATCTGCATTCGATATCGGCATGCACCGGCAACGGGGTCGGCCTGAGCTTTTCCGACAAGGCGCTGCCGATCGTGCCGATGTTCCACGCGAACGCTTGGGGGCTGCCGTACGCGGCGCTGATGGCGGGCGCGGACCTGGTGCTGCCGGATCGGTTCATGGACGCCGCGTCGATGGTCAACCTGATCGAAACCCAGCGGCCGACAGTGGCCGGGGCGGTGCCGACCATCTGGAACGATGTGATGAATTTCCTGGAAAGCAATCCGGGCCATGATGTCTCGTCGTTGCGTCTGGTCGCCTGCGGTGGATCGGCGGTGCCGGTGTCGCTGATGAAGACGTTCGAGGAGCGACACGGCGTGCAGATCCGGCAGCTGTGGGGGATGACCGAGACATCGCCGATGGCAACCCTGGCCTGGCCGCCGCCGGGGACCGCAGAGGACAGGCACTGGGTGCTGCGGGGCAGCCAGGGCCGGCCGTTGTGCGGGGTCGAGGCCCGCATCGTCGACGACGAGGGTGCGCCGCTGCCCAACGACGGCGAGTCGGTCGGCGAACTCGAGGTCCGGGGTCCGTGGATCACCGGGTCGTACTACCGCAACAGTGACGAGTCGAAGTTCCAGTCCGGCTGGCTGCGTACCGGCGACGTCGGCCACATCGACGCGCAGGGCTACGTGACCCTGACCGACCGCGCCAAGGACGTCATCAAGTCCGGCGGCGAATGGATCTCGTCGGTGGAGCTGGAGAACGAGCTCATCGCGCACCCTGCCGTACTGGAGGCCGCGGTGGTCGGCGTGCCCGACGATCGCTGGCAGGAGCGTCCGCTGGCGGCGGTGGTGCTCAAGGACGGTGCGCAGGCGACGCCGCGGGAGTTGCGGAACTTCCTGGCCGACAAGGTCGCTCGATGGTGGCTGCCGGAGCGGTGGGCGTTCGTCGATGCGGTACCGCGCACCAGCGTCGGCAAGTACGACAAGAAGACGATCAGGGCCCGGCACGCCAACGGCGACTACGACGTGATCACCCTGACCTAACCCTGACCTATCCCTGACCTAACCCTCGCGAGCAGACACAGACTTCCCTGTTTCCGGCTCGATATCGGGAAGTCTGCGTCTGCTCGGCGGGGAAAGCCTCAGCGTTCGGCGCGTTGGTAGGCGGTGACGACCGCCGCGCCGCCCAGGCCGATGTTGTGCTGCAGCGCGGCGGTCACGCCGTCCACCTGGCGCGCGTCGGCGGTGCCGCGCAACTGCCAGGTCAGCTCGCTGCACTGCGCCAGGCCGGTGGCGCCCAGCGGGTGCCCCTTGGAGATCAGCCCGCCCGACGGGTTGACCACCCAGCGACCGCCGTAGGTGGTCTGGTTGTCATCGATCAGCTTGGGGGCCTCGCCCGGCCCGCACAGGCCCAGGGCCTCGTAGAGCAGCAACTCGTTGGCCGAGAAACAGTCGTGCAGCTCGATCACCTGGAAGTCTTCGGGACCCAGCCCGGACTGCTGGTAAACCTGTTGGGCAGCTTGGACATTCATGTCATGACCGATGATGTTGGCCGCGCTCCCGTCGAACGTGGAGGCGAAGTCGGTGGTCATCGCCTGGCCGACGATCTCGACGGCCTGACCGGCCAGGTCGTGTCGGGCGACGTAATCCTCGCTGGCCAGCACCACCGCCGCCGAACCGTCCGAGGTGGGCGAGCACTGCAACTTGGTCAGCGGGTCGGAGATCATCTTCGCGGCCAGGATGTCGTCGAGGGAGTACTCCTCCTGGAACTGCGCATACGGATTGTTCACCGAGTGCTTGTGGTTCTTGTAGCCGATCTTCGCGAAATGCTCTGCGGTGGTGCCGTATTTCTTCATGTGCTCGCGGCCCGCCGCCCCGAACATCCACGGCGCCACCGGGAACTGCATCGGGTCGGTTTCGTTGAGCGCCAGGATGTGTCGTTTCATCGGCGACTCCCGGTCGCCGGCACCGCCGCCCAGCGAGCCGGGCTGCATCTTCTCGAAGCCCAGCGCCAGTACGCAGTCGGCCAGCCCGCCCCGGATCGCCTGGGCGGCGAGGTACAGCGCGGTCGAACCCGTCGAACAGTTGTTGTTGACGTTGACGATCGGGATGCCCGTCATGCCGAGTTCGTAGAGTGCGCGTTGCCCGCAGGTGGAGTCACCGGTGACATAGCCGACGTAGCCCTGCTGGATCTCGGTGTATTCGATGCCGGCGTCCGCCAGCGCCTTGGTGCCCGATTCCTTGGCCATCTGCGGGTAGTCCCAGCCCTCGCGGCGGCCCGGCTTCTCGAACTTCGTCATACCGACACCGACGACGTACACCTTGTTCATGTGATCCCCTTTGATCCGCGCGGGTGATCCTCCGAATCTAGCGGTTGCATCGGGTGACCGACGGGCGGGTGGCTGCAGTGTGAACTCGGCACCCGCCGTGTGCGCCGCGCCACTGGGCATCGCGACGTATCTCGACACCCCGATCAGTGGCAAGGCGGCCCGCTAGCCT
Organism: uncultured Mycobacterium sp.; assembly: GCA_964387245.1. Taxonomy (GTDB): domain Bacteria; phylum Actinomycetota; class Actinomycetes; order Mycobacteriales; family Mycobacteriaceae; genus Mycobacterium. Next base: position 29,547 of record CAYLWH010000026.1, on the reverse strand, counting down.
GAGGGCATGTTGCCGAAACCACACAGAATGGCCTGCTCGCGGGCGATACCGGTCGACGTCCCTACCGCCTTCCGGCGCACCCTGGCCATGCCGCTGCCTGTCCTGTTCAGCCGGTGGTACGGGCCGATGGGACCGGTCCGGGCGGTGCACGAATATCAGTCCGACGCCTGGGGGGTGGCCGGACAGGCTCGCACGGTGGTGCAGACCGGGGGTACCACCCTCAAGGAGGAACTCACCCGTGTCGACGAGCCCGGCGTGTTCGGTTACACGCTGTCGCACATCAAAGGTCCGTTGGCGCCGCTGGTTGATCACATTGACGGGCAATGGCTTTTCGTACCGGTCGGCACCGGAACCGAAGTGACGTGGCACTGGACGGTGTACCCGAAGTCCGACGCCGCCCGGTTCGTGATGCCGGCGGTCGAGCGGGTGTGGCGTGGATTCGCCCGCCAGGCGCTGGAGGTGCTCTCCGACGAACTGTTGCGCTGAGGTGCCGACAGTTTCGGGTCCGCGGAGTTCTAGGTGTCCGACCCGCGGCTGCCCAACGCGTCGAATGCGGCGGCGGCGAGTTCACGCCCGATTTCGATGATCTCGCTGGCGCGGTGGAATTCCAGGCTGCGGCAAACACTTCGGGGAACTTCGATGAACATGTCGGGCGGGTAGGCGGCCAGAGTGTGCCGCGCAAGTGCGGTCTGAGCGATGTCGATGGTCCGATTCATCACCTCGAAGCCGCCGAGCCTGGGGACCGATGATTCGGCCGCTTCCGGGACCGCGCTGTCGTCGTCGACGACGCTGCTGATCCGGCTCAGCATCGCCCGCGCCGAAGGTGTCTCCATCAGCGCTTTCGCCGCCTTGGTGTCCAGCAGTGATGTCGAGGTGTTGCGCCACACCCGGTTCCACCACTCGGCGGTGGGGCCGGGTCCGGGCTTCGGGGCGGACCTCGGGTCGTCGCCGTTGAGGCTGATGGCGATCGTCATGTCGGCTTTGACCGCGGCGATCGGCGCCATCGGGATCGGGTCCAGGATGCCGCCGTCGGCGAGTAACCGGCCGTCGTAGACATGCGGTGAGATCACTCCGGGGATGGCGATCGATGCGCGGATCGCGTCGTCGACGGGACCGCGCTGCAACCACACCGACTTGCCGGCGATCAGGTCGGTGGCGACCGAGGTGTACGGAATCGGCAGCTCCTCGACGGTGACGTCACCGAGCAGCTCACGCACCATTTCGAGGATCTTCTCGGCCCGAAGCACCCCGGCGGCGGCCAGCGACGGATCGAGCAGCCGCAGCACCGCGCGCTGTGTCAGCGAACTCGCCCAGCCGGCGTATTCCTCGAGCTTGCCGGCGGCTTCGAGGCCACCGACCAACGCCCCCATCGACGACCCGGCGATGCCGACGATGTCGTGGCCGCGCTCGTGCAGTTCCTCGATCACCCCGATGTGCGCATAGCCGCGCGCTCCGCCACTACCGAGCGCAAGTGCCACCAGCATGGACCCATTGTCACCCGGAAACCGTGACGCCTGCCGACGCTTCGGTCTAGCCGCACTCACCGTTGGCGGCGGCATTGGCCGCCATGATCACTCCGGCCTGTTGGCCGGGGGTCAGCTGGGCCCACGGGGTGTTGAAGTTTCCGGGGTCACTGAAGTCTGGGGCCTGCAAGATCTTGAGATAGGGCTCGATGAGAACCAGCGGATCCCCGTCCTGGCCGTCCATCCAATTCTTGGCGGCCAGGCAGGCTTGGCCGTACTGGGATTCGGTAGCGTCAGACGGGACATCGACACTGGTCGTGACACCTTCGGGGGAGATGCCCGCGGTGGCCGGCGGGGTCGGCTCCGCGGGCAGCGGAGGAAGTTCTGCCGTCGATGCGCCGGTTGGTGACCCGGTTGGTTCGGCACTCTCCTCGGCTGCCGGCGAACACCCGGCGCTGAGCATGGCCGTGCCAGCCAGCAGAGCGGCGATAGCCAGCAGAGCGGCGATAGTCGGCAGCGCGGTTCTCGGATGTTTGCGCATGGCCGTTAAATTATCCAAGCGGCGGACAGGCTGCGCCGCCACCCGGTCGCACCTTGCCAAATACGCGACCTGCGGAATATCAGATTCATGGTGAGTTTATGTTCGCGTGCCTATGGACTGCCCACGCGCTGTGCCACACTGAGGCCATGACGGAGCGCATCGGTTACCGGGAGTGTTGTCAGCCTCGCTGACCCCCGTTCCCGTTCCGTCTCCTCAGGAGTCCGTCATGTCTGCCCCTGCGTTGTCCCCAGTTGTTTCCGCCATCCCTGCGGTATCGGGCCCGACCCGGCTGCGGTTGCCCGACCTGCTACACGCGACCGACCGCGCTGCCACCGATGTTCTGGACGGTCTTTACGACCATCTGCTGCCGCCCGGCGGCGTGCCCGCCGAGGACCGATGGTTCACGCGCCTGCGCGGCGACGACGACCTCGACGTCTGGCTCATCAGCTGGGCGCCGGGCCATCCCACCGAACTGCACGACCACGGCGGATCCCTGGGTGCGCTCACCGTGCTGTCCGGGGCACTGTACGAATTCCGTTGGGATGGAGAACAATTGCGCCGACGTCGGCTCGACGCCGGTGACCAGGCGGCTTTCCCGCTGGGCTGGGTACACGACGTCGTGTGGGCGAAGGCCACCACATCTCCCGGACCGACGCTGAGCGTGCATGCGTATTCGCCACCGTTGAGCGCGATGTCGTTCTACGAAGTGACCGCTCGCGGCACGCTGCGCCGTGACCGAACGGAGCTCACCGACCATGAGTAGCCGCATCGACAGCCTTCTGGAGGATGCCCGTTCGCGACTGACCCGACTGGCGGCCGGCGAGGTGCCGGCCGCCCTGGCCCGCGGCGCGGTACTCGTCGACATCCGACCCGCCGCACAGCGGGCGGCCGAAGGGGAGGTGCCCGCCGCGCTGGTGATCGAACGCAATGTCCTGGAGTGGCGCTGCGACCCGAGCAGCTCGGCCCGGCTGCCCCAGGCCGTCGGCGACGATGTCGAATGGGTGATCCTCTGTTCGCACGGTTACGCCTCCAGCCTGGCCGCCGCTGCCCTGCACGACCTCGGGCTGTACCGCGCCACCGACATCATCGGTGGCTATCACGCATTGGTCGCTGAGGCTGCGATCGTCTAGCCGTCCTCGTTGGAACGCATCATCGGGCGCAGCCGCTCGGTGTCTTCCGGCGTCCATCCCGGGGGGTGCAGCACATCGGCCCAGGCGTTGACCACGTCCCTGACGTACACATGTCCATGGCCGTCGGGCACGTCGATGGCAACCGCCATGTCGGCAGACACCTGAAGGAACGTCACGACGGGAATCCACTCCATCCGTGGCGACACGTCGTAGCCGCGCGGCTCCCGGAGCCAATCCGGCGCGCGGAACAGCAGATCCGGTGTCCACCAGGCGATCGGATCGGAGGCGTGCTGGAGATAGACCGCGCGGATCTTGGGCCACGGCTTGTCGGGCCGGTTCAGGTTTTCCGGCCGCGCCACGAACCGGACGTTGTATCCGTCGTCGTAGATCGGCAGCCACATCGGCGAGCCCGGATCGCGGTCGCGGGTCAGGTCCGTCCAGATGGTGTTGTTGAAGGTCGGGCCGCTGAACAGCGCGCCGTCGGTGCGGGCGACCAGGTTGTTCAGTGCCAGGAACGGGGCCTCGCCGCCGAACGAGCCCAGGCTCTCGCCGAACACCACCAGTTTGGGCCGCTGTGCCTCGGGCATCGCCCGGACCAGCTCGTCGACGGCCTCGAAGAGCGCCTGACCGGCCTGCCGCGCGTTCTCCTTGTCGACCAGGAACGAGATCCAACTGGGCAGGAATGAGTACTGCATCGACACGATAGCGGTGTCGCCGTTGAACATGTACTCCAGCGCCGATGCCTCCGCCTCGTTCACCCAGCCGGTACCGGTGGTCGTCGCCACCGCGACGACCTTGCGGTCGAGTCCGCCGGTGCGCTGCAGTTCCCGCGCCGCCATCTCGGCCGTGGCGCGGATGTCTTGGGCCGAACCGAGACCCGCATAGGTCCGGATGGGTTCGATGGCGGGTGCGCCGTTGAATCTCGCCAGCTCGTCGACAGAGGGGCCGCCGGTGATGAAGATGCGGCCCTGATGTCCCAGTGACGCCCACGACACCAGCGACTCCGGGCCGCCGGAACGCAGCGTGGTGGTCGGCGGCGAGTTGTCGGGGGAGTCCTCGTCGTTGATCGCGGCGAACGTGTCGTTGAGCCAGTCCATCGCCGCCCTGGCCACGACGCCGTTCAGGAGCGCGATGAACATCGCGACCACCAGGCCGACCGCAACGACACCTGAAACACGCTGCGGCGCGATGCGTTCCAGTTGATGCATGAGGAACGCCACCAGCCGACGGACCCACTGTCCGATCTCGACGAGGATGAACAGCACCACGATGCCGATGAGTGCGGCCTGCGGGTAGTTGAACCACTTCAGGTGTTCCACCCCCATCAGGTCGCGAACCTCGTCCTGCCAGCGATGGAAGTGGAACTGCATGCCAACCATGCCGAGCGCGCCGACCGCCAGCAGGGTCAGCCATGCCCATCGCGGGGCGGGCGGCCTGGTGTTCACGCCGCGCATGTAGCGCACCAGCCAGACCGTGAAGACCCCGATCAGGTAGCCGATCGCCCCCGCGCCGCCGCTGACCAGACCCTGGAACAGCGGACCGCGCGGCAGCAGCGACGGCGTCAGTGACAGGAAGACGAACAGCAGGCCGACGGCGGTACCGAAGAACGTGTAGTGGTTGGCCCACCAGGGCTGGGAGGTCCGGTGTGGTGCACGCGTATCCAGCACCGGGTCGATGGTGATGCCGTCGTCGTCGACCTTGTACGGACCCGACTGCTCCGGTGCGCTCACTTCTGTCACGCAAGCACCCTAACGATGCGTGAACTCCGCGGCGCGTTTGGCGGTGAAGGCGGCCATGCCCTCCTTCTGGTCCGAGGTGGCGAACGCCGAGTGGAACAACCGGCGCTCGTGGAGCAGGCCTTCGGTCAGCGTGGTCTCGAACGCCCGGTTGACCGCCTCCTTGGCCATCCGCGCCGCCGATCTGGACATCTGCGAGATGGTGGTCGCCACGGCCTTGGCTTCGGTCATCAGATTCTCGACGGGCACCACACGGGAGACCAGCCCGGCTTGTTCGGCTTCGGCGGCGTCCATGCTGCGCCCGGTCAGGATCATGTCCATGGCCTTGGCCTTGCCGATGGCCCGGGTGAGCCGCTGGCTGCCGCCCATGCCGGGGAGCACCCCGAGCCTGATCTCCGGCTGGCCGAACTTCGCGTTGTCGGCGGCGATCAGCACGTCGCACATCATCGCCAACTCGCAGCCGCCGCCCAGGGCGTAGCCGGCCACCGCCGCGATGGTCGGGGTGCGGATGGCGGCGAATTCGCCCCATTTGGCGAAGTAGTCCGAGTCGTACACGTCGGCGAACGACAGCTCGGCCATCTCCTTGATGTCGGCACCGGCCGCGAATGCCTTCTCGTTGCCGGTGACGATGATCGCGCCGATACCTGGATCCTTGTCGAACTCCCTTGCCGCAGAAGTCACTTCGTCCATCACCCGGCCGTTGAGGGCGTTGAGCGCCGTCGGTCGATTCAGCCTGATGATGCCGACGCGGTCTTCGCGCTCGACGAGGATGGTCTGGTGACTCATGCGGGCTCCTGGAACGTGAGATCGGGATCTGCTGGGGCGAAATAGCTTTCGACGTCGGCGGGGGTGACGGCGGCCAGACTCGCCGGCGACCACTTCGGTTTGCGGTCCTTGTCCACCAGCTGCGCGCGGATGCCTTCGACGAAATCGTGCGAGCGGGCCGAGGCGCACGAGATCCGGTACTCCTGAACGAGGACGTCCTCGAGGCTGGCCAGCCTTGCCGCCCGGCGGATGGCCTGCAGCGTCACGGACAGTGCAATCGGCGACCGCCCTGCGATGACGTCGGCGGCGTCGTTCGCCGGCCCGGCGTCGTGGCCCCGCAATTCAGCGACGATGCCCGCGACGGTGTCGCCGGCAAAGCACTCGTCGATCCAACGACGTTGCGCGACGAGCTGACTCGCGGGAGGCTCGGCCGCGTGAGTGCGCAGTGCGGTGCCGACATCGTGCTCGACGACGTCCCGCGTGAAGGCGCTGAGGCTGTCGTGGGGTACGAAGTGGTCGGCGAAGCCGAGGGCGATCGCGTCGGCTCCGGAGAATGGCGCCCCGGTCAGCGCGGCGTACAGGCCGAGCCCGCCGGGTGACCGCGAAAGCAGGTAGCTGCCGCCGACGTCGGGAATGAAGCCGATGCCGACCTCCGGCATCGCCATCTTCGTCCTGTCGGTCACCACCCGCACGTTGCCGTGCGAACCGACGCCCACCCCGCCGCCCATCACGATGCCGTCCATCAGGGCGACATACGGCTTGGGGAAATTCCTGATGGCCGAATTCAGCCGGTACTCGTCGAACCAGAACTTACGTGCCTCGGCGCCTCCGCAGCGGGCACTGTGGTAGAGCGCGATCACGTCGCCTCCGGCACACAGGCCGCGCTCGCCGGCTCCGTCGAGCAGCACGGCGCGGACGGCGTCGTCGCGCGCCCAGTCGCCGAGCACCTTTGTCATGGTGACCACCATCGTCTGGTTCAGCGAGTTGATCGACTTCGGGCGATTGAGCGTCATCAAACCGACGCCGTTGTCGACGTGGGTCAGTATCTCGCGTTCATCCGTCACTGGAGATGTCGTCCTCTGCGAAGGTTGGATATGCAAGTAATTATGTCCGGGCCCGTCCCGGTGCGGTGAGCAGGGCCTCCAGATAACGTCTCGATACGGGAACTGACGGCCGTAATGCTTCGTTGGACCATTGTTCGTGTAAGACTTTCAGGAACCTCACAGGGAAAGGAACCGACGGTGCGGGAAACCAGCAACCCCGTATTCCGCTCGCTGCCCAAAGGGCAGGGCGGATACGCCTCATTCGGCCCGGGTGTGGCCGGCGCCGCGACGGCGCAGGTACATCAGGGTTACGAGCCATTCATCGACCAGCGTCAGCAGCGCGGTGTCTCGCGGCCGCTGACCATTGACGACGTGGTCACCAGGACCGGGTTCACCCTCGTCGTGCTGTCGGTCGTCGCCGCGGCCTCCTACTTCCTGGTGGCCGGCAACACCGCGCTGATGATGCCGTTCTTCTTCGTCGGCGCGTTCGGCGGCCTCGGACTGGTGCTGTTCGCCACGTTCGGGCGCAAGCAGGACAACCCTGCGATCGTGTTGAGCTACGCGGCACTCGAGGGCCTCTTCCTGGGCGCGGCGTCGTTCCTGTTCGCCAACCTGGTATCCAGCGGCGGTCCCGCGATGATCTTCCAGGCGGTTGTGGCGACCTTCGGCGTATTCGTCGGCATGCTGTTCGTCTACAAGACCGGCGCCATCCGGGTCACGCCGAAGTTCACCCGGATGATCGTCGCGGGCATATTCGGTGTGATCGCCCTGGCGATAGTCAACATCCTGTTCGCGATATTCACCGGGAATGCGCCCCTGACCAATGGTGGCCCGTTGGCCATCCTGTTCTCGGTGGCGTGCATCTGCCTGGCGGCATTCAGTTTCCTGATCGACTTCGACGCCGCCGACCAGATGATCCGCGCCGGCGCGCCGGAGAAGGCCGCTTGGGGCATCGCCCTGGGCCTGACCGTGACGCTGGTATGGCTGTACCTGGAGATCCTGCGGTTGCTCAGCTACTTCCAGAACGACTGACGACAGCACGAAACGGGCCCGGCGAATCTGCGCCGGGCCCTCTTCGTGCGTCGGGCCTCCGCTAATCGCCCTCAGCGCTCGTCGGCGAAGAGCTCTCGTCCGAGGACACACCCAGCGCCTGGCTGAGCGCGGGCATCAGCTGCCGGGCGACCAACTCGTATCCCACCGCCGACGGGTGGTAGCCGTCGGGCGAGAACATGGCATCGGGTGCTTTGCGGAACTCCGACGTCAACAGGTCGGCCAACGGCACCGGCACACCGCCGGCCGCACGCACGGCCCTGGCCTGCGCCCGGGCCAGTCGCAGCCCACGGTCGCGGGCGACCCAGCGCAACGGTTGCGGGATCGCGGTGATGACACCGAAGTCCGGACAGGTGCCGACCACCACGACCGCCCCGCCGGCGCGCAACCGCTTGACCGCCTCGCCGAGGCGGCGCGCTGACGAGGGGATGCCGTTGAGCACGGTGATGTCATTGGCGCCGATCATGATCACCGCGGCATCCGGCGGCGGTCCGGCGACGAACATCGCATCGACCTGACCCGACAAGCCCTTCGAGGTGGCGCCGACAATCGCCTTGGTACTCAAACGGATTCGCTTACCCGAGAGTTCGGCGAGACCGCGGGCCAGCAGTACGCCGGGGACTTCGTCGGCGTCCTTGCAGCCGTACCCGGTGGCTGTCGAGTCGCCGAACACCATCAGGTGCAGGTCGAACGGGACGTCACGGTGCCACCGCTGCACGGACCCGCCGCCAGGAGGGTATATGCCGTCGGCACGCGGGGGGACGTCCAAGGCTCTGGGGATGATCTCGCGGACCTGCGTCGCCTGCCCGGTGAGCAGATTACGGGTGCCGACAACCGAGGACGCCGCGACGCCGGCAGCTATCACCGCGAGGGCTGAGCGATTCGGTGCGGGAATGTCCACACCGACCAGTGTAGGCGGCGATTCACGCCGGGTCCGGTGTCGCAGCCGTCACCGAATCACGGTCCGATATCAGATTCCCTACCAAAACCAACTCGCTTATTGATGGAACTTCAAGAACTGTCAAGCTAAGTTATCGGTGCCGGCTGGCAGACAGTCGGACGCCACGGACCAAGCCAGGGCACATGGCCGCTACAACGTTGTAGGGGAGTACACATGACCGCACCGAGCAAGATCGACGCGACGCCGCCGCGGCGAATCGTCCCAGCTACACCGCGTCCGCCCCGGAAGTTCCCGGTCAGCGACGGCGCCCCGGTCGAGGTTGTCGAAACCGGTGTCAGCCTGATCGGCCGGCTCACTTCACTGTCCTGCCGGCTGACGGTCCGACCGGCGTTGGGCATTTGTAGCTACGTTCCGAACCTGCCCTGGCCGTGGGGACTGCTCGACTTCTTGTCCCGTGCGTTCGTGCCGACGTCGGACACCGTGCGGGCCACAATCGGGCTGCCGAACGCCGACGCCCAACTTGTCCGCGCACCGGGTGTTCTGCCTGCGGACGGCAAACGACGCATCGTGCTCTACATCCACGGCGGGGCGTTCCTCACGTGTGGGGTGAACTCGCACAGCCGGATCGCCGCTGCCCTGTCGAAGTTCGCCGATTCTCCGGTACTGGTCGTCAACTACCGGCTGATTCCCAAACACTCCGTCGGGATGGCGGTCGACGACTGCTATGACGCCTACCGCTGGTTGCGATTGCGGGGGTACGGGCCGGATCAAATCGTACTGGCCGGTGATTCCGCCGGTGGCTACCTGGCGCTGACGCTGGCGCAGCGGCTGCAGGCCGAATACGAGGAACCCGCTGCGCTGGTGGCGATTTCACCGCTGTTGCAACTGGCCAAGGAACCTAAGCAGGCGCACCCGAACATCCGCACCGACGCCATGTTCGGCCCCAGGGTGTTCGATGCGCTGCTTGCTCTGATTGCGCTGGCGGCCGCGCACAACGTCGTCGACGGTGAGCCCGAGCAGATCTACGAACCGCTCGACCACATCGAACCGGGTCTGCCCCGCACGTTGATCCACGTCTCGGGTTCGGAGGTGCTGCTGCACGATGCCCGACTGGCGGCGCGACGTCTGGCGGCCGCCGGTGTCCCGGCCGAAGTCCGGGTGTGGCGCGGCCAGATCCACGATTTCCAGTTGGCGGCACCGTTGGTGCCCGAGGCCACCCGTTCGTTGCGTCAGATCGGCGAGTACATCCGCGAGGCGACCGGGTAGCGCGGCTCCTGCGCGTCTCGTGCCTCGTCGCATCGCCGGCCGGAGGTAGGCGAAGATGTAGGCATGCGTATCGCCCGGCACGTCAGTGAGCTCATTGGTAACACCCCCCTGGTCGAGTTGAGCTCGGTCGTTCCGCCAGGCGCGGGCCGCGTGGTGGCCAAGGTCGAGTACTTGAACCCGGGCGGCAGCAGCAAGGACCGCATTGCGGTCAAGATGATCGAGGCGGCCGAGCTGGAAGGCCTGCTCAAGCCGGGCGGCACGATCGTCGAGCCGACATCGGGCAATACCGGCGTCGGGTTGGCGCTGGTGGCGCAGCAGCGTGGGTACAAGTGCGTCTTCGTCTGCCCGGACAAGGTCAGCGAGGACAAGCAGAATGTGTTGCGCGCGTACGGCGCTGACGTAGTGGTGTGCCCCACGGCGGTGGCGCCCGACCACCCCGATTCCTACTACAGCGTTTCCAACCGGCTCGTCGAGGAGATCGACGGCGCGTGGAAACCGGATCAATACTCCAACCCGAACGGCCCGGATAGCCACTACGAGACCACCGGCCCGGAGATATGGGCCGACACCGACGGCCGGGTGACGCATTTCGTCGCCGGCGTCGGAACCGGCGGCACCATCACGGGCGCCGGGCGCTACCTCAAGGAGATCTCCGCGGGCGAGGTCCGCATCATCGGAGCCGACCCGGAGGGGTCGGTGTACTCCGGCGGCACCGGCCGGCCCTACCTCGTCGAAGGCGTCGGTGAAGACTTCTGGCCGGCCGCTTACGATCCGTCGGTACCCGACGAGATCATCGCCGTGTCCGACGCCGACTCGTTCGACATGACCCGCCGGCTGGCCCGTGAGGAGGCGCTGCTGGTGGGCGGCTCGTGCGGGATGGCGGTGGTGGCGGCCATCGAGATCGCGCAACGGGCCGGGCCCGACTCGCTGGTGGTGGTGCTGTTGCCCGACGGCGGGCGCGGTTACATGTCGAAGATCTTCAATGACGCCTGGATGTCGTCGTACGGGTTCCTTCGCAATCGGCTCGACGGGTCGATCGCCGAACCCACCGTCGGCGAGGTGCTGCGTCGCAAGTCAGGTGAGATGCCGGCGCTGGTGCACACCCACCCGTCGGAAACCGTGCGCGATGCCATCAACATCCTGCGCGAGTACGGTGTCTCACAGATGCCCGTCGTCGGGGCCGAGCCGCCGGTGATGGCCGGCGAAGTGGCCGGCAGCGTCTCCGAACGTGAACTGCTGTCGGCGGTCTTCGAGGGTCGGGCAAAACTCGCCGACGCCGTGGCCAAGCACATGAGCCCGGCGCTGCCGTTGATCGGCTCCGGCGAACCAGTCGGCGTGGCCGCCAAAGGGTTGCGTGAATTGGACGCGGTGATGGTCGTCGAAGACGGCAAGCCGATCGGTGTCATCACGCGCAGCGACCTGTTGGGATTCCTCTCCGAGGCGCACCACCGCAGGTAGCCTCGAGACGATCCATTGCCCACCGGTTTGCACCGATTCTCGGTTATTGTGATCACGCTTCACGTCAGCTGATCCGCGAACCCGGTGAGGACGACATGACCGATCAACCACCCGCACCCCCGCCCGGCGACTATCCACCGCCCCCGGGTGGTTACCCGCCGCCCCACGCCGGAGGAGCCGGGTATCCACCACCTCCGATGCCGGGCGGCTATCCACCGCCGCCCCCGAGTGGCGGAGGGTACGCTCCGCCGCCGCCGATCAACGTGATCGGCCAACTGCCGCAGTCGGCTTACACACCGTGGCTGACCCGTGTGCTGGCCTCGCTGATCGATGCCGTCCCTATGGTCCTGATCCAGGCAATCGGATTCGGGATCCTGTTTGCCTCGTCCAAGACGACATGTGTGTCGAACAATTCCGACCGCGACTTCGGCGGAGTGTGCCAGATGGACGCCTCGGCCGTCGGCCTGATCGCCACCATGCTGACCAGTCTGCTCACGTTCGCGTTCGCCATCTGGAACTACGGCTATCGCCAGGGCACCACCGGCTCGAGCATCGGCAAGTCGATCATGAACTTCAAGGTGGTCGGCGAGCGGACCGGACTTCCGATCGGCTTCGGCCTGTCGGTCGTGCGCCAGATCGCCCATTTCGTGGACGCAGTCATCTGTTACATCGGCTACCTGTTCCCGTTGTGGGATCCCAAGCGACAGACGTTGGCGGACAAGATCATGTCGACCGTCTGCCTGCCGACCGGTCCCTGAAAGGTGTGCATACCGCGGCGTTGACCGCGCCGATTAGGCTCACCGAATATGAGTGAGCAGCGCAGCAGGGTCGACGCGCACCGTGCCATGGGCCCGGCAACCAGAGCCATCCACGGCGGGTTCCGGCCGGACCCGGCCACTGGCGCGGTGAACGCGCCGATCTACGCGAGTTCGACCTTCGCCCAGGATGGTGTCGGCGGCCTGCGCGGCGGATTCGAATACGCGCGGACCGGCAACCCGACCCGAGCCGCGCTGGAGGCGGCGCTAGCCGTCGTCGAACACGGGTCCTACGGGCGGGCGTTCAGTTCCGGCATGGCGGCCGGCGACTGCGCACTGCGGTCCCTGGTGCGCCCCGGCGACCACGTGGTGATACCCGATGACGCCTACGGCGGCACGTTCCGACTGATCGACAAGGTGTTCACCGAGTGGGGTGTGCGGCACACACCGGTGGCGCTTTCGGACGTCGACGCGGTGCGCGCAGCACTGACCGAACACACCAAGCTGATCTGGGTGGAGACTCCCACCAACCCGCTGCTTTCGGTCGCCGATATCTCCGCGCTGGCCGAACTGGCCTCGGCCAGCGGGGTGAAAATGTTGGTGGACAACACCTTCGCGTCGCCCGCGTTGCAGCAGCCGTTGACACTCGGCGCCGATATCGTCTTGCATTCGACCACCAAGTACATCGGTGGCCATTCCGACGTCGTCGGTGGCGCGTTGGTGACCAACGACGAAGAACTCGACGCCGCATTCGGGTTCCTGCAGAACGGCGCGGGCGCAGTGCCCGGCCCGTTCGACGCCTATCTGACGATGCGTGGGCTCAAGACGCTGCCGTTGCGCATGCAGCGGCACAGCGAGAACGCCGCGGCGGTGGCCGAGTTCCTCCTCGGCCACCGCGCGGTGTCCCGGGTGCTCTACCCGGGACTGCCCGATCATCCGGGGCACGCCGTCGCCGCTCGGCAGATGCGGGGCTTCGGCGGGATGATTTCGATCAGGATGGCGCGCGGCGTCGAAGCGGCCCGTCAATTATGTGCCAGGACAGGCATTTTCATTCTGGCGGAATCGCTCGGTGGGGTGGAGTCGTTGATCGAGCATCCTGGGGCGATGACGCATGCATCGACTGCGGGCTCACAGTTGGAGGTACCCGACGATCTAGTTCGGTTGTCGGTGGGGATCGAAGACGTTGCCGATCTGATCGGGGATCTGGAGCAGGCTCTGCAAGCCTAGGCGTCAGACCAGCGCCGGGCGGATCGCGGCGGTGGTGACGGCGAGATTGACTTCCGGGATCTGCCCGATCGACTCCTGCACCCAACTGCCGCTTGCGATCTCACCGGCCCGTTCGTCGGCCCACTGCCGGCTCCGTTCGTCCAGGGACAGCAGCACGCCCAAACCGTCGACGATGTGCAGCAGCGAGATGATCGCCGCCGTCGTCGGTTCCGGCGACTCGTCGTCGAACAGCGCCGACATCAGGGCGGCACGTACCGCCGCGGGACGACTGCGGTCGAGCAGCCTCCACACCTCTTTCCGGCGGAAGCCTTTGGTGTAAAGGCGGATTGGCTGAAGGCAACCATTTTGGACCAGATGATCCAGCAGTTGAGGCTCGACGCCGCGGCGGAGTTTGGCGACCGCGTCGACCGGAGTCATCGGCTTGCGTGACAACAGTTGCATCGCCGGAACCAGCGCAGGATCCTCCGGCCCCTCGGCCGGCAGGACGACAAGATGCCCTGGCGCTACGGACTCGCCGGGTTCGGACGGACGGATTCGGCAGGTGTGGGCCAAGTCCAGCAGGACGGCACCGCTGAGAATCCGCTGCCGGCGGACCTGGTCCAGCGCCGGACGGGCCGAAGCGTTGTCCAACAACAGCAACAGCAGGTTCTCTGCGATGCGCGCCATCGGACGCCCGCTGGGCGGTCGAAGCCTAGGAGTGGTAGGGCTCCGCGCTGACCAACGTGACCTTGACGGTACTGCCGTTGGGCACCGTGTAGGTGCGGATGTCGCCGACTTTGGCGTCGATCAGGGCGCCGCCCAGCGGAGAGTTGGGGGAGTAGACCTCGAGGTCGCCGCCGTTGACACCCTGCTCACGGGTGCCGATCAGGAACGTCTCCTGGGTCTGGTCGTCGAATTCGACGGTGACCACCGAACCGGGCAATGCTACGCCGGACTGCTTCGGCGCTTCGCCGACCTTGGCGTTGTTGAGCAGCTCCTGCAGCTGGCGGATCCGGGCTTCCTTCTGGCCCTGCTCCTCGCGGGCGGCGTGGTAACCGCCGTTCTCTCGCAGGTCGCCCTCTTCGCGGCGGTCGTTGATCTCGGCGGCGATGATCGGGCGGTTCGCGATGAGCTCGTCGAGCTCGGTCTTCAGCCGGTCATAGGATTCCTGGGTGAGCCAGGTGACCTGAGTGTCGGTCATGGTTTCGCGCTCCTCGGTCTCGTTGGTCCGCGCTCTGTCGTGTTTCGTGCAGTCCGGTGTCAGCAGTCGCTGCCGGGAGTTGGGCGACACTCGCCGCGTGTAATGCCATCCCGAGCGGCGGTCGGGCGCGCTAGAGACGCAAGACACGGTCCCAGCAGGAACCGTGTGTGTGATCCAGCATACCATCGCCCCAAATGCCCGATTTCATCTTGTTGACGGGCCCCGTTGGTTGTGCTGTCCGATCTGGTCGGGTCAGGACGGGGCCACCAGATAGCCGGGGACACTTGTTCCGCAGCCGTAGACATCGCCGGTAACCGGTGGGCGGCTCGTCTTTACCGGCGCTGTGACCTGCACAGTCGCCTGGTCTGAGGGTGGGACCAGAATTTCGCGACGACCGGTTTCACTGCCGTCCTTGGAGCGCGCCCGCACAATGCACACCACCGGGCGGGTTGGATCGGTCCGGGTGACGCTGATGGTCACGTCGACGGTGTCGTCGTCGATCAGGCGATACCCGCCCAGCGAGGCCCGGACCTCGGATGATCCGAGCCGCTGGTAGCCGGCGGCGGCGACGGCGATTCCTGCGACAACTGCCAGCACACCGAGCGCGGCGATCACACTGCGACGAGACCGGCCGGTCAGGCGCTGTCGGCCGTAGCGGTCTGGTGGACGTTGGATGGCCATGGTGTTGGGTATGTCTCTGCTCGGGGATCGGGTTGCCGCTGGCGCAAGCGGGGATGGAACTATTAGGACGGCAACTCTATGCGAACCCCGAACGAGTGAAGCGAAGGCGGACGGTGACCGAGCTGCGGTTGATGGCGGTGCACGCCCACCCGGACGACGAGTCCAGCAAGGGTGCGGCGACGACGGCGCGGTATGCCGCCGAAGGTCACCGGGTGCTGGTGGTGACGCTGACCGGTGGGGAACTCGGTGACATTCTCAATCCGGCGATGGACCTGCCCGAGGTGCACGGGCGCATCGCCGAGGTGCGCCGGGACGAAATGGCGAAGGCGGCCGACATCCTGGGTGTCGAGCACGCCTGGTTGGGGTACCACGATTCCGGCCTGCCGTCCGGCGACCCACCGCACCCGCTGCCCGAGGGGTGTTTCGCGTTGGAACCGCTGGACGGTCCGACGGAACGGCTGGTCGAGTTGATCCGCCGGTTCCGACCGCATGTCATGACCACCTACGACGAGAATGGCGGATATCCGCACCCCGATCACATCCGTTGCCACGAGGTATCGGTCGCCGCCTACGAGGCGGCCGCCGACTTCCGTCGCTTTCCCGACGCGGGCGAGCCGTGGAGTGTTTCGAAGCTCTACTACACCCACGGTTTCCTGCGACGGCGATTCCGGCTGCTGCAAGATGAATTCGCCAAGCACGGCCGGACGGGCCCCTTCGAGAAGTGGTTGGAGCACTGGGACACCGAGCTGGACATGTTCGAGTCGCGGGTGACCACCCGCATCGAATGCGCGGAATACTTCGCGCAGCGCGACGACGCCTTACGCGCGCACGCCACCCAGATCGACCCGAACGGGGACTTCTTCACCGCGCCGATCGAATGGCAGCAGCGGTTGTGGCCGACCGAGGAGTTCGAGTTGGCCCGCTCCCGGGTTCCGGTGTACCTACCCGAGGCCGACCTGTTCGCGGGAGTCGAGCCGTGACGGCCACGGCATTTCTGGTGCTGACACAGCTGGCCGACGACACCCTGGCCAACACCGGGCCGGACTTCGGCAAGGCCAGCCCGTTCGGCCTGCTGGTCGTGGTGGTGCTGCTGATCGCCACTTTCTTCCTGGTGCGGTCGATGAACCGACACCTCAAGAAGTTGCCCGACTCGTTCGACCGCCAACCGGATCAGGCCGCCGACGAGGGCACCGCCGACCCGACGAACCCGGCACAGGAGTCCGGTGGCCAACCGTCTGGCTGAGGCCACCAGCCCCTATCTGCGCCAGCACGCCGACAACCCCGTGCACTGGCAGCAGTGGACGCCCGAGGCGTTGGCCGAGGCCTCCGAACGCGACGTCCCGATCCTGCTGTCCATCGGCTACGCGGCCTGTCACTGGTGTCATGTGATGGCCCACGAGTCGTTCGAGGACGCCGACGTGGCCGCTGCGATGAACGCGGACTTCGTCTGCGTCAAGGTGGACCGCGAGGAACGACCGGACCTCGATGCCGTCTACATGAACGCCACGGTCGCATTGACCGGGCAGGGCGGCTGGCCGATGACGTGCTTCCTGACGCCCGACGGCCGGCCCTTCTTCTGCGGCACGTACTATCCGAGAACCCAGTTCCTGCAATTACTTTCGGCTGTCGGTGCGACATGGAGGAAACGCCGCGGCGAGGTCGAGGTGGCGTCCGACCAGATCACCGCGGAACTTCGCAAGATGGCTGCCGGGCTGCCGGGCGGCGGGCCGTCGGTGTCGGGGCAATTGTGTGACCACGCGGTGGCCGACGCGCTGCGTGCCGAGGACACCGCCCGCGGCGGCTTCGGCGGCGCGCCGAAGTTCCCGCCGTCGGCACTGCTGGAGGCGTTGTTGCGCAACTACGAGCGCACCGGGTCGGCCGCCGCGCTGGGTGCCGTCGAGCGTGCGGGTACGGCGATGGCGCGCGGTGGCATATATGACCAGCTGGCCGGCGGGTTCTCCCGTTACAGTGTCGACAGCGCCTGGGTGGTTCCGCATTTCGAGAAGATGCTGTATGACAATGCGCTGCTGCTGCGGATGTATGCGCATTGGGCGCGTCGCACGGGATCCGCGCTGGCGCACCGTGTCGCAGGCGAGACCGCCGATTTCATGTTGACCGATCTGGCTGACGGCGGACTGTTCATCTCGTCGTTGGACGCCGACGCCGACGGCCGCGAGGGGTCCACCTACGTGTGGACACCCGGAGAGTTGCGCGACGTGCTCGGTGAGGACGACGGCCGTTGGGCAGCAAGCGTTTTCGGTGTCACCGAAGTGGGAACCTTCGAGCACGGCGCCTCGGTGCTACGCCTGCCCGCCGATGTCGAGGATCGGCAGCGGCTGGCCGATGTCCGCGCCGCGCTGCGCAGCGCGCGCTCGGGTCGCGCGCAGCCGGGCCGCGACGACAAGGTCGTCACGGCGTGGAACGGACTGGCCGTCACCGCGCTGGCCGAGGCGGCGGTGGCATTGGACCGCCCCGACCTACTGGCCGCCTCCTGCCGGTGCGCGGCGGCACTGTTGGATCTGCACCTCGTCGACGGGCGGCTGCGGCGGGCCAGCCTGGACGGAGTCGTCGGTGACAGCGCCGCGATCCTCGAGGACTACGCGGCCACGGCCACGGGCCTGACGGCCCTGCATCAGCTCACCGGCGAGCAGCGCTGGCTGACGGCGGCCGTCGGGCTGATCGACGCGGCGCTGGTGCATTTCGCCGATGCCGACCGGCCCGGCCGCTGGTTCGACTCGGCCGACGACGCGGAGGCACTGCTGGTCCGCCCGTCCGACCCCGTCGACGGCGCGACGCCGTCCGGCTCGTCGTTGATCGCCGAAGCGCTGTTGACCGCCGGGTATCTGGTCGGCGGGCGCGGTTACCGCGAACGAGCCGACGAGACCCTGCTGGCCCACACGCCCCTGCTGGCGGGCGCAGCTCGCTCGGCCGGGCACTGGCTGGCGGTCGCGGAAACCTCGGTGCGCGGCCCGTTGCAGATCGCCGTGGCCTGCAACCCGGTGGACTCGGCGTTGCTGAGCGTCGCCCGCCGGCTCGCACCGGGCGGGGCAATCGTCGTCGGCGGCGCGGTCGATTCCTCGGAACTGCTGTTGGGTCGAGGCCGCGTCGGCGGCCTCGACGCGGCCTATGTGTGCCGTGGAACGGTGTGCGACCTACCCGTCACCGGCGCCGAGGAACTCGTGGCCGCACTCGGGGCGCCCGGGTGGCGTCGCCGGCCATGAAGGCTTACCGGGGACCGGCCGACGGGATATCGGCGGTAGGTCTCGCCAGGCGGGACCAATCGCGCCGAAATCACTAGAAAACCGCGAACCACATCGCGATGTAGTGGCAGATGGCCGCGACCGCGGTGCAGGCGTGGAAGAACTCGTGGTGCCCGAACGTGTGCGGCCAAGGGTTGGGCCACTTCAACGCGTACAGCACGCCGCCGATGGAGTACAGCGCACCGCCGACGATCAGCAGCACCACCGCAGCCACGCCGGCACCCTGCATGATCGGCGCGATGAACCAGACCGCCACCCAGCCCAGCAGGATGTACAGCGGAACGCCCAGCCAGCGCGGCGCCGACGGCCAGAGCATCTTGAGGGCGACCCCGGCCAACGCGCCGCCCCAGACGATCCAGAACAACTGCCAACCCCGTTGCTGCGGCAACGCCAGCAGGGCGAACGGCGTGTAGCTGCCCGCGATGAAGATGAAGATCATCGAGTGGTCGAGGCGCTTCATCCACTTTCGCGCCGTCGGCGACTTCCAGTTCACCCGGTGATACGTGCCGCTGACCGTGAACATCGCGACGATCGTGATCGTGTAGATCAGCGTGGCGATTCCGGCGCGCGTCGACTGCACCGACCAGGACACCGCGACCAGGGCGGCGCCCGCGACGGCTGCGATGATCGCGGAGTAGACATGAATCCAGCCGCGGGCCCGCGGCTTGCCGAGTAACTCGGCGACGCCGTCGACGATGGCCTCGGGAAAGTCCTCTGCCAGGTCGAGCTGGGTCAGAGGTCGTTCTCGAGGGTCGTCGGCGCTCATGGGAGCGGTCACGTCTTCTCCATGCCCGGACAGATCCTTGAGTATCGCGAGGGGTATTCCGGTCATCACAGTAGTCTTCATGATCGTGGAGTTCATTCCCCCGCGCCTCAAGGAGCCCATCTACCGGCTCTATGAGATGCGGCTTCGTCAGGATCTGACGAGCTCCAAATCACAACTGCCGCGCCATATCGCGGTCCTGTGCGACGGAAATCGCCGATGGGCGCGCGATGCCGGGTACGACGACGTCAGTGTCGGCTACCGCATGGGTGCTTCGAAGATCGCCGAAATGCTGCGCTGGTGTCAGGACGCCGGTATCGAATTGGCCACCGTCTATCTGCTGTCCACCGAGAACCTGCAACGGGATCCCGACGAGTTGGCCGCTCTGATCGAGATCATCACCGACGTGGTCGAGGAAATCTGCGCGCCCGCCAACCGATGGAGTGTGCGCACGGTCGGCGATCTCTCGCTGCTCGGCGACGAAGCGGCGCGGCGTCTGCGCGAGGCGGTCGACTCCACCCAGGCATCGGCGGCGGGGTTCTTCCATGTCAACGTCGCGGTCGCCTACGGTGGCCGCCAGGAGATCGTCGACGCGGTCCGCGCGCTGCTGTACAAGGAAATGGCCAACGGCCGCACCGGCGAGCAACTGGTGGAAGCCGTTACTGCCGAAGCTATTTCGGAGAACTTGTACACCGGCGGGCAGCCCGATCCGGACCTGGTGATCCGGACATCGGGGGAGCAGCGGCTGTCCGGATTCCTGTTGTGGCAGAGCGCGTATTCGGAGATGTGGTACACCGAGGCACACTGGCCGGCATTCCGCCGGGTTGACTTCCTGCGTGCACTGCGCGACTACAGCCTGCGGCATCGCCGGTTCGGTGTGTAGTGCGATTTGTGGAGTTCCACCGGTCCTGACCGCCGTGTCCTGACCGCCGGTCGAACTCCACAAATCGCTCAGAGTTTGCGCAGGCGCAGGCGGTTGATGGAGTGGTCGGCGTCCTTGCGCAGCACCAGCGTGGCGCGCGGGCGGGTCGGCAGGATGTTCTCGATCAGGTTCGGTAGGTTGATCGACCGCCAGATGTCGCGGGCGGCGAACACGGCCTGCTCGTCGGTCAACGTCGAATAGTGGTGGAAGTGCGACGCCGGGTCGGCGAACGCGCCGGCGCGCATCGCCAGGAACCGCGAGACGTACCACTGCTCGATGTCCTCGATGCGGGCGTCGACATACACCGAGAAGTCGAAGAGATCCGACACCATCAGGGTCGGCCCGGTCTGCAGGACGTTGAGACCCTCGAGTATCAGGATGTCGGGATGCCGCACGATGTGCTTCTCGTTGGGCACGATGTCGTAGAACAGGTGCGAGTACACCGGCGCGCATGCGGCTTCGGCGCCCGACTTGACCGTCGTGACGAACCGCATCAGCCCGCGCCGGTCGTAGCTCTCTGGAAAGCCCTTGCGGTGCATCAAGTTTCGTCGGGTCAGTTCGGAGTTCGGATAAAGGAAGCCGTCGGTGGTGACCAGGTCCACCCGCGGGTGGTGCTCCCAGCGCGTCAGCAGCGCCTGCAACACGCGGGCGGTGGTCGACTTACCCACCGCCACGCTGCCGGCCACCCCGATGACGAACGGCACCGGCCGGTCGGGGTTCTGCTGCGGCTCGCCGAGGAACTCCGCCGTCGACGCGTAGAGGCGTTGGCGCGCGGCGACCTGAAGGTGGATCAACCGCGCCAGCGGCAGGTAGACCTCTTCGACCTCGAGCAGGTCCAGCTGCTCGCCGAGGCCACGCAGCCCGACGACCTCCTCTTCGGTCAGTTTGAGCGGCGTCGACATCCGGAGCGCGCGCCATTGCCCCCGGTCGAACTCCACATAGGGACTCGGCTCGCTCAGCCTCGCCATGCCGGTAAGTCTGACAGCTTCTCCCATTTCTCGGGCGGCGGGGTCCGCGCAGGTACCGTTGGCCGGCATGGAGCCGGCCACCCTTATCAACGAGTACCTGCTGCTCGGATTGCGGTTCGACCGCATCGAAGCGGGCTACGTGGACTCCTTCACCGGCGATCCGGAACTGCGCCGTGCCGTCGCCGACGAGCCTGCTCCGGACGCCGCCGACCTGGCCCGCCAGGCTGACCGCCTGCTCGACGCGCTGCCGCAGGTGGCGCGGGACATCCGCTTCGACGACACCCGGGCCGCCTACATCGGCGCGCACCTGCGCGCGCTGGCCTGCGCCGGTCGCAAGTTCGGCGGCGAAGACGTCGGGTTCGTCGAAGAGGTCCGCGACTACTTCGACGTGACGATCGCCAGGGGTGAACAGGACCGCTACCGTGAAGCGCACCGCCGACTCGACCGGGCACTCGGGCGCGGCGGTTCGCTCGCCGAGCGGATGCGGGCCGATCGCCTGGCCGACGAGATCCCGCCGGACCGGCTCGGCGAGTGCATCGACGCCTTCTCCAGTGCACTGCGGGACCGGGTGCGGGCCGAGTACCCGCTGCCCGAGACCGAAGCGATCACCTACGAGATCGTCACCGACAAGCCGTGGTCGGGGTTCAACTACTACGAGGGCGGCTACCGCTCCACCGTGGCCGTCAACGCCGACCTCAAGCAGCAGATGTCGAACCTGCCGCGGCTGGTGGCCCACGAGTCCTACCCCGGCCACCATACCGAGCACTGCCGCAAGGAGGCCGGTCTGGTCGAGGGCCTTGGCCAGCTGGAGCAGACCATCTTCCTGGTCAACACCCCGCAGTGTCTGATGGCCGAAGGTCTGGCCGATCTGGCACTGTATGCCGCCATCGGCCCGGACTGGGGTTTGTGGGCGCAGGACATCTACGCCGATCTGGGCCTGCGGTTCGACGGCGAACACGCGCAGGTCGTGTCGGCCGCTGCCGCCGAGCTGGCCGACGTTCGCCAGGATGCGGCGCTCATGCTGCACGACGAGCATCGCGACGTCGACGACGTATTGGCGTTTCTGCAGCGCTGGCTGCTCGTCGACGACGCCAGGGCGCGCCAGATGCTGCGGTTTCTGTCGTCCCCGCTGTGGCGGGCCTACACCAGCACCTATGTGGAGGGATACCGGCTGCTGCGCGGCTGGCTCGACGTCCGCCCGGCCGCGGAGACCCTGACGGCCCGGTTCGGCCGGCTGCTGGATGAGCCGCTGATCCCGTCTACGCTGCGGGCCTGAGCGTCGGCTCGGGCCGGTCCGCGGCGACGGCGCGAGCCGATTGTGCGGATTCATGCGCTCTGCCCCCGTTTGGCGTATGGGGATGCACATTCGGCGGGCCCGTGTGCCTGGCCGCGGGCCGGACGCACCGGTGACAGCCCGCGGATTAGGCTTTGGCGCATGTCCGCAGACTCCACCGTGACCAGCACCACCGCCCCCGGCGCCGAGTACGCCGAGACCGCGAGCGCCGCGTACCGGGCCGCGTTGGAGGTGATCGAGTCCGTCGAACCACGCATCGCCGAGGCGACCCGCAAAGAGCTTGCCGACCAACGGGATTCGCTCAAGCTGATCGCCAGTGAGAACTACGCGTCACCGGCCGTGCTGCTGACGATGGGCACCTGGTTCTCCGACAAGTACGCCGAGGGCACGGTCGGGCACCGTTTCTATGCGGCGTGCCAGAACGTCGACACGGTGGAATCGGTGGCCGCTGAGCATGCCCGGGAACTGTTCGGCGCTCCGTACGCCTACGCCCAGCCGCACTCCGGCATCGACGCCAACCTGGTCGCCTACTGGGCGATCCTGGCCACCCGGGTCGAGGCCCCGGGGCTGGCCGAGTTGGGTGCCAAACACGTCAACGACCTGTCCGAGGCCGACTGGGAGGTGCTGCGCGCCAAACTGGGCAACCAGCGCCTGATGGGCATGTCGCTGGACACCGGCGGACACCTGACGCACGGCTTCCGGCCCAACATCTCCGGCAAGATGTTCCACCAGCGCAGCTACGGCACCGACCCGCAGACCGGGCTGATCGACTACGCGGCCGTCGCGGCTGCCGCGCGCGAGTTCCGGCCGCTGGTGCTGGTGGCCGGTTACTCCGCCTATCCGCGCCGGGTTAACTTCGCCAGGATGCGCGAGATCGCCGACGAGGTGGGCGCCACATTGATGGTCGACATGGCGCACTTCGCCGGCCTGGTGGCGGGCAAGGTGTTCGGCGGCGACGAGGATCCGGTGCCGCACGCGCACGTCACCACGACGACGACACACAAGTCACTGCGCGGCCCGCGGGGCGGCTTGGTGCTGGCCACCGCGGAGTACTCCGACGCAGTCGACAAGGGCTGCCCGATGGTGCTGGGCGGACCCCTTTCACACGTGATGGCGGCCAAGGCAGTCGCACTTGCCGAGGCCCGGCAGCCGTCATTCCAGGTCTACGCACAGGCCGTCGCCGACAACGCCAAGGCCCTTGCCGACGGGTTCCTGCGCCGGGGTGCGCGACTGGTCACCGGCGGCACCGACAACCACCTGGTGCTGCTGGACGTGACGTCGTTCGGGCTCACCGGCCGGCAGGCCGAGTCGGCGCTGCTGGACTCCGGCATCGTGACCAACCGCAACGCCATCCCCGCCGACCCCAACGGGGCGTGGTACACCAGTGGCATCCGGTTCGGAACCCCGGCGCTGACCACCCGCGGCTTCGGCGCCGACGACTTCGACCGGGTCGCCGAACTGGTCGTGGAGGTGCTCGCCAACACCCAGCCGGCGGCGGGTGGTCCCGCTGGGCTTTCCCAGGCCCCTTCCCGGGCCCTTTCCAAGGCGAAGTACACGATGGCAGACGGCACGGCCGAGCGCGTGCACGCCGCCGCCGCCGAACTGCTGGCCGCCAACCCGCTGTATCCGGGATTGACGCTCTGATCCTCCGGCGCGTCCTGATTTCAGGCACATGTGAATCCGGGTTACAGTTACTTCCATGGCTGAGTTCCCTGTTGCCAATACGTTGACAATCGATCTCGAACCGGTGGTCGCGGAGAACCTGCAGCGCCATCTGGACAGCGCTGACGAGTGGTTCGCGCACGACTACGTGCCATTCGAACAAGGTGAGAACTTCGCGTTCCTCGGCGGCAAGGACTGGGAGCCCGCCCAGCAGACGCTGCCCCAGCACATCGTCGACGCGCTCGAGGTCCTGCTGATCACCAAGGACAATCTCGGCGCGTACAACCGGGAACTGGTCGAGCACTTCATTCTGGAGTGGAAATGGGGCCGCTGGCTGGGCCGTTGGACCGCCGAGGAGCACCTGCACGCGATCGTGCTGCGCAACTACCTCGTTGTCACCCGCAACGGCGACCCGACGGCGAACGAAGACGTCCGCGTCGAGCACGTCCAGAAGGGTTACCGCGCCGACCACTTCACCCAGATCGAGACGCTGGTGTTCATGGCGCTCTTCGAGCGCGCGCACGGCATCTACTGCCGGCGCCTCGCCGAGCGGGTCGACGAGCCGGTGCTCAAGTCCCTGATCGAGCGCATCGCCGCCGATGAGGAGCGCCATGAGCTGTTCTTCGCCAACCTGGTGCGGTGGTGCCTGGAGTACGACGAGGCCGAGACGGTGGCCGCCGTCGCCCGCCGCGCAGCCGAGTTGCAGGTCCCCGGAGCCGATATCGACGCGTACCGGGAGAAGGTCGCCAACATCGCGCAGGCCGGCATCTTCGGGCCCGAGCAGCTGCGCCAGGTGATCTCCGACGAGATCATCGCGCTCGGTGTCGATGATCGGCCCGAACTCCGCGGATTCGTCTGCCGATAACCCTGCGGTTTTCCCCTACGCCCCGCTGCCGCGCGACCGCGCCTGCCGGCGCAACTGCCGCGCCGCGCGGCGTGCCGGACAGGCGCCAATGGTGTGCGGGAGTAGCGTCGTACGCGATGGCTAGCGACACGCTCTGCTGTCCGGGCGGTATCTCCCGTAGCGACTACGGCAGGACCGGCCCCGGTCCCGATGCCGCTGCGCCCACCGAAAATCCTTCGCGGGGCCGCGCGGGTCGAGGAGCGCCACGTGACTGATTCGCCGTCGGTTTCACCGGATGAAATCCGGACCTACGTGCTCGACACGTCCGTCTTGTTGTCTGACCCATGGGCGTGCACCAGGTTCGCCGAACATCAG
The DNA here is from genome assembly GCA_964387245.1 of uncultured Mycobacterium sp. Lineage (GTDB taxonomy): Bacteria > Actinomycetota > Actinomycetes > Mycobacteriales > Mycobacteriaceae > Mycobacterium. Next base: position 4,263 of record CAYLWH010000026.1, on the reverse strand, counting down.
GTCGTCGTCCCTCTGGTGGTCATCAGCGAACTGGAGGGCAAGCGGCACCATCATGAGCTCGGCTGGTTCGCACGTCAGGCGCTTCGCATGTTCGACGATCTCCGTCTTGAGCACGGCCGGCTGGATCAGCCGATTCTCGTTGGCACACAGGGCGGTACGTTGCATGTAGAGCTGAACCACAGTGACCCTTCGGTGCTGCCGGCGGGTTTTCGCACCGACACCAACGACGCCCGCATTCTGACCTGTGCGGCAAACCTCGCAGCCGAGGGTAAGCGAGTCACGTTGGTCAGCAAGGACATTCCACTCCGGGTGAAGGCCGGTGCGGTCGGCTTGGCAGCTGACGAGTACCGGGCGCAGGATGTCGTGACCTCGGGGTGGACCGGGATGTCCGAACTCGACGTGACCGCCGAGCAGATCGACGCCCTTTTCGCCGACGGTGAGATCGACCTGGAACCTGCGCGGGATCTGCCGTGCCACACCGGAATTCGGTTGCTTGGCGGCAGCTCCCACGCGCTGGGCCGGGTCAACCCCGAGAAACGGGTGCAGTTGGTGCGCGGCGACCGGGAAGTCTTCGGGCTGCGCGGCCGCTCCGCCGAGCAGCGTGTCGCGCTGGACCTGTTGCTCGACGAGTCGGTGGGGATCGTGTCGCTGGGCGGAAAGGCCGGCACCGGGAAGTCGGCGCTCGCCTTGTGTGCCGGGCTGGAGGCGGTGCTGGAACGGCGCACCCAACGCAAGGTCGTGGTCTTCCGTCCGCTGTACGCGGTCGGCGGCCAGGACCTCGGCTACCTACCGGGCAGCGAGAGCGACAAGATGGGGCCATGGGCACAGGCCGTCTTCGACACCTTGGAGGGCCTGGCCAGTCCGGCGGTGCTGGAAGAAGTGCTCTCCCGCGGCATGCTGGAAGTTCTGCCGCTGACCCACATTCGCGGCCGTTCGCTGCACGACTCGTTCGTCATCGTCGACGAGGCACAGTCACTGGAACGCAATGTGCTGCTGACGGTGCTCTCGCGCCTGGGCGCCGGGTCCCGCGTAGTGCTCACCCACGACGTCGCGCAACGGGACAACCTCCGGGTCGGTCGACATGACGGTGTGGCCGCGGTCATCGAGAAACTCAAGGGCCACCCCCTGTTCGCCCACATAACCCTGCTGCGCAGCGAACGGTCGCCGATCGCCGCACTCGTCACGGAGATGCTCGAGGAGTTCAGCCCGGGCGCATTGCCCTGACCGGGAACCGGTGCCCCGACAGGCATGGCCGGTAGGCTGCCACCGTGCTGGGACGGATGTGGCGAACCGCCGTCGGTGTGTGTGCCGGCATCCTGCTCGTGGTCCTCGGCGCATGCGCCGGACAGGCGAAGGTCGACGCGACGGCCGGGGCAGGCGCCGACGTGGACTGTGCAGTGGTCAAGTGCGTGGCCCTGACATTCGACGACGGACCCGGCCCGTACACCGACCGACTGCTCAAGATCCTGGGCGACAACGGCGCCAAGGCGACGTTCTTCCTGATCGGCAACAAGGTCGCCGCCAACCCCGGCGGAACCCGGCGCATCGCCGAGGCCGGCATGGAGATCGGCAGCCACACCTGGGAACACCCCAACATGACGACGATCCCCCCGGAGGACATCCCGGGACAGTTGTCGAAGGCCGGCGACGCCATCGAGGCGGCCACGGGGCAACGGCCCACACTGGTGCGCACAGCGGGCGGGTTGATCAACGACGATGTGCTCGCGGAGGCGGCCAAACAGGGCCTGGCAGACATCAACTGGGACGTCATCCCGTTCGACTGGGCAAACGATTCGAACACCGCCGCCACCAGATACCTGCTGATGACGCAGATCAAGCCGAATTCGGTGGTGCTGTTCCACGACACCTATTCGTCGACGGTAGATCTGGTGTACCAGTTCATTCCGGTGCTCAAGGCCAACGACTACCACCTGGTCACCGTCAGCCAGATGCTCGGTCATCGCGAGCCCGGTACCAGTTACGGCAGCCGGGAGAATGGGCCGCCGGCCAACGTGCTGCACGACGTCGCACCGGCGGACATCCCCACGCTGCCCAACACGCCCTCACCGGCACCCATGCCGAACTTCCCGATCACCGACATCGCGGGCGCCAACTCGGGTGGGCCGAACAACGGCGCCTAGCCCGGCGGGCAGCGGCCGGTCGGTTTCGTTCCCGGGGGTTCGCTCAGCGACCGAGCAGACCGTCGCGGCGGGCCTTGGTGAAATTGACCATCACGCGCTCGAGCAGCGCGTCGAAACCCTCACCGGAGTCAGCCAGGCCGGTCATGCCCTGATGGCGCAGGTAGACCTCGAGCCGGCGTTCGATGGGAAAGTCCATGTACAACTCGCCGGCGAACTCCGAGTGCAGGAACGCCAACGCACATTCGTCCAAGGGAATCGTCGTTGCAGCATCCACGGTCCCATGGTGACAGGCCGGACCTCGCGGTAGTAGGGGCCGAAAGTCCTCAGTTCGCCGGTCCGCTCCACTATCGTCAGGCCATGAGGCTGACCCGGATGCTCCCGGTGGCGGTTGCGGTTGCGTTCACGTGTGCCCCGGCCGCTCACGCCGATCAACTCGGATACATCGTCAACGTGACCGTGCGCCCGACCTATGCCTTCCCCAACGCGCAGGCCGCATTGGACTACGGATACGGGCTGTGTGACAAGATCGCCGCCAAAACCAGCTACGCCGATATGGCCAGCCAGATCAGGGCCGACTTCAACACCGACGACGAATTGACGGTGTCGTACCTGCTGAGCCAGTCCGCGCAGGAACTCTGCCCGGCACAGACCTGGCAGCTGCGGCAGTCGGCGGCGGGTTACCGGCCGGCATAGTGTCCCGGCGTCGCGACGCCGCGGCCGCTAGTCGCCGTCCTTGACCTTCGCCATCGCCAGCACGTCGAGACGCTTGTCGAGCTCGGCTTCGGAGAGCTTGTCGCCGACCAGCCCGCGGTCGATCACCGTCTGCCGGATCGTCTTCTTCTCGGCCAGCGCCTGCTTGGCCACCTTGGCGGCTTCCTCGTAACCGATCACGGAGTTCAGCGGCGTGACGATCGAAGGGGACGACTCGGCCAGTGTGCGCAAACGCTCCTCGTCGGCGACCAGACCGTCAATACACTTGGCGGCGAACAACCTCGACACGTTGGCCAGCAGTGTGAACGACTCCAGCACGTTGCGGGCCATCATCGGGATGTAGACGTTGAGTTCAAAAGCTCCGGAGGCGCCGCCGACAGTCACCGCGGCGTCGTTGCCGATCACCTGCGCGGCGACCTGCGTAACCGCCTCGGGAATGACGGGATTGACCTTGCCGGGCATGATCGAGCTGCCGGGCTGTAGGTCCGGCAGGTGCAGTTCGCCCAAGCCGGTCAGCGGGCCCGAACCCATCCAGCGGATGTCGTTGGCGATCTTGGTCAGCGACACCGCGATGGTCTTGAGCGCGCCTGATGCCTCGACGAGACCGTCACGGGCGGCCTGTGCTTCGAAGGAGTCCACCGCCGGCCGCAATTCGGCGACACCCGTCTGCTCCCTGAGCACCTCGACGACCTTGGGCCCGAAGCCGTCGGGGGCGTTCAATCCGGTGCCCACCGCGGTGCCACCAATCGCGAGTTCGCCGAGGCGCGGCAATGACGCGCGCACCCTCTCTATGCCGGCTTCGACCTGCCGGGCGTATCCGCCGAACTCCTGGCCCAGCGTCACCGGTACGGCATCCATCAGATGGGTGCGACCGGACTTCACCGTGCTGCGCCACTGCCTGGCCTTGCCTGCCAGCGATTCGTGGAGTACTTCCAGGGCCGGAATCAGTTGGCGTACAGCGGCTTCGGTGGCGGCGATGTGGGTCGCGGTGGGGAAGGTGTCGTTGGACGACTGCGACATGTTGACGTCGTCGTTGGGATGCACCGTGACCGGAGGATCGAAGCCGGCCGCAATACTCGCGATGACCTCGTTGGCGTTCATGTTCGAGCTGGTGCCCGAACCGGTCTGGAACACGTCGATCGGGAACTGGTCGTCGTAGCGGCCGTCGGCGATCTCGGCCGCCGCCGCGATGATCGCGTCGGCCTTGTCGGCGGCCAGCAGGCCGAGGTCCTTGTTCACCTGCGCGCAGGCGCCTTTGAGCAGGCCGAGGGCCCGGATCTGGGTGCGCTCCAGGCCGCGCCCGGAGATCGGGAAGTTCTCGACGGCGCGCTGTGTCTGCGCGCGCCACAGCGCCGTGATCGGCACCCGCACTTCGCCCATCGAGTCGTGCTCGATGCGAAATTCACCCTCG
>CAYLWH010000025.1:28672-41214 GCA_964387245.1 uncultured Mycobacterium sp. | reverse complement strand
ACGTGCGCCCGCTGCTGGCCATCTCCGCCGAGCGCGTGGCCAAGGGTCGGAACCCGCTGTTCCAGTCGCACATGTGGGACGGCTCGGCGGTGCCCATCGACGAGAACCTGTCGATCGCGCAGGAGCTTCTGAGGGCCGCGTCGGCAGCCAAGATCGTCCTGGAGGTGGAGATCGGTGTCGTCGGTGGTGAAGAGGACGGCGTCGAAGCCGAGATCAACGAGAAGCTCTACACCTCTGACGAGGATTTCGAGAAGACCATCGCGGCGCTCGGTGCCGGCGAGCAGGGCCGGTACCTGCTGGCCGCCACGTTCGGCAACGTGCACGGCGTCTATAAGCCCGGCAACGTCAAGCTCAAGCCCGAGGTGCTGGCCGAGGGCCAGCGCGTGGCGGCGGCCAAACTGGGCCTGGCTGAGGGTTCCCAGCCATTCGACTTCGTCTTCCACGGCGGCTCCGGGTCGCTGAAGTCGGAGATCGAGGACTCCCTGGAGTACGGCGTGGTGAAGATGAACGTCGACACCGATACCCAGTACGCCTTCACCCGTCCGTTGGCCGCGCACATGTTCACCAACTTCGACGGTGTGTTCAAGATCGACGGCGAAGTCGGTAACAAGAAGGTCTACGACCCGCGCAGCTATCTGAAGAAGGCCGAAGCCGGGATGACCGAGCGGGTCATCGAGGCCTGCAACGACCTGCACAGCGTCGGGCGGTCGGTGTCCGCCAACTCCTAGCCGGAACGGCCGGAGTGGACCTGTGCGTGGCTCCTCGCGCGGTGCGGGGTCAGCCGCCGGGGGCCTGACAGATCTTCCACCGTTCGTCGCGGAACTCCAGGTCGAAGCTGCGAGTGGACCGCGTCGCCGGGTCGTAGGCCATGAACGACGTCACGTTGGCCTCGGCGTGGTCGCCGTTGACCACGACCTCGTCGATGCTGGCCACCACCGGGTACTGCCGCGCGGCGCTGACCCGGGCGTGCGTGTCGGTCCACCTGCGGTCGTCGTACTTGTTGTAAATGTCGGCAGTCGCGCCGCAGGTGATGCCGCGCAGGGTGGCCAGATCGCCCCTTTGGATGGCGCCGTCGAAACTCTCGATGGTGCCGCGCACCAGATCCTCCTGCGACGCCACGGGCGTGTCGTCGCGGCTGAGCAGTACCGCGCCGAGAATGGCCACCGCCGCCAGCGCCGCGAGCACCAGGAGGACAGCCAGCACCCAGCCCCAGCGTCCGCCGCGCTGAGTCAGCGGCGTCTTGCCCCGAGCCGGAATCTGCTGTGGCACGGCACTTTTCGGCGCATTCGCGGTGTCGTTGGCAGTCAGGCCGGCGGCACCCATGTCGATGATCTCGGTTGCCGGATCGGGCACGGGCTTGATGATCTGGGTCGAACCGGCGTCCATTCCCGACGGCGCGGTGAACCGCCGCTCACCGGGTGTCAGGGACGGTCGCGTCGCTTCGGCGGCATCGGTGGTGCCGAGCACCTCGGTCTGTGGATCGGCGTAACGGTCGGCGGCCAGGGTGTCGGGTTCCTGGGCGCCGGCGTGCGGTCCCACCGGATCGGGGCCCGGCCCGGGCCCTTCAGGGTTCGGCATCGGTGTTTGCGTCCTCCCGCATCGGCTGTCGGGTCGAGCCTAGACGGTCACTGGACTACGGTGCCGTGTCCGGGCACGGCACAATGGTCGTCATGACGCGGATGGGAGATCTCCTGGGACCGGATCCGGTGCTGTTGCCCGGTGACGACGAGGCCGAGGCCGAACTGCTGGCGGGGGAGCAGGCGGCCGTCGTCGCCGCGGCGCATCCGTCGGCGTCGGTGGCCTGGGCGACGTTGGCAGAACGCGCACTCGACGGCGACAAGGCCGTCACCGCGTACGCCTATGCGCGCACCGGATACCACCGGGGGTTGGATCAACTGCGCCGCAACGGGTGGAAGGGCTTCGGCCCGGTGCCGTTCGCGCACGAGCCGAACCAGGGATTCCTGCGGTGTGTGGCGGCGCTGGCCCGGGCCGCCGACGCCATCGGCGAGACCGACGAGTACCAGCGCTGCCGCGATCTGCTCGACGACTGCGACCCGGCGGCGCGGCGCGAACTCGGGCTGGCCTGACAGGCGGGGCAGCGAACCGGCTACCAATGCTGTTCGCACCCGCCCGCTCCGTCGGGCGGTTCCACCTGGACCGTGGCATGGGCCAGACCGCGGGCCGCCAACACCGCACGTGCCTCGTCGAGCACCCGGGCCGAATCGGCGGTGCTGGTCAGGTGGGCGGTGGCCATGTCCTTGCCCGGCACCAGGGTCCACACATGCAGGTCGTGCACACCCGTGACGCCGTCCACGGCCGCCAGCGCGGCCCGCAGCTCGTCGACGTCGATGTGACTCGGTGACGATTCGGACAGGATCCGCAGCGCCTGTCGGGCCAGCGCGATCGCTCGCGGCAGCACCCACAACGCCACCAGCACGGCCACCACCACGTCCGCGTACGGCCAGGCCGTGGTTACCGTGACGATGCCGGCGATCAGCACGCCGATGCTGCCGACGGTGTCGGCGATGACCTCCATGTAGGCGCCCTTGACCGCCAGACTCTTCTCGGAGTCCGCGCGCAACAGCAGCACCACCACCAGATTGGCCAGCAGTCCGGCCAGTGCGACGACGATCATCGGCACGCCGGGGATGTCCGGCGCGTCGCCCAGCCGCTCGAACGCCTCGTGGAGGATGAACGCCGCCACGCCGACCAGCAGTGCGGCGTTGGTCACGGCGGTCAACACCTCGGCGCGGTGCCAGCCGTAGGTGCGTGCGGGCGAAGCCGGGCCGTGCCGGGCCAGCAGCACCGCGGTCAGGCCCATGAACATGGCCACCAGGTCGGTCAGCATGTGCCCGGCGTCGGCGAGCAGCGCGATCGAGTTGATCCACAACGCGGTGGTGAGTTCGACGACGAAGAAGGCGGTCAGGATCCCGGCGGCGATGACCATGCGGCTGACCCGGGTGTCGCGGTGTTGGTGGTCGTGGCCGGCGCCCATGGAACAGCAATCTATGCGTAATGACGCATAAGTCGCAAGGGTCCGAGTTTTCCTACCGGTGCCAGAACAGGGTCTGGTCGAAACCGATCGCGGCGAGCATGCCGAGGCCGCCGAGTGCCGCGTAGAGCTCGTACACGAATGAGAAGAACCACTGGTTCAGCGGCGGCGCGATCAGGATGAACAGCAGGATGAACAAGCCGTACTGCTTGAGCGGCTGCAGCGAGCGCCGCAGGCCCGGGCTCAGGTGCGGCTCCAGCGCTCCGTAACCGTCCAGCGGGGGAATCGGTATGAGGTTCAGGACGACCGCCATCACCTGGAGCAGGCCGAGGAACGCCACGCCGGACCAGAACACCAGGTGGTCGTTCTGCTGCGGGTAGCAGACCCGGGTCGCGCCGAGCAGCAGAACGGCCAGCACCAGGTTGGCGAACGGGCCGGCCAGCGCCACCGTGGTGCGTTGCCATTTCGTCATCGCCTCGGTGCGCACCCAGACCGCGCCGCCGGGCAGACCGATGCCGCCGAGCGCGATGAACACCAGCGGGAGCACCATCGAGAACATCGGGTTGGAGTACTTGAACGGGTTGAGCGTCAGGTAACCGCGCACCGCCACGTCGCGGTCGCCGAAGCGCCAGGCGGTGAACGCGTGGCCGAATTCGTGCAGGCACAGCGACACCACCCAGCCGCCGATCACCAGGATGAACGTCCCGGCATACGAAATCGGCTGGTTGACAGTATCGCCGGTCCACCAGGCCAGTACGCCGCCGAGCACGGTCACGGCCACCAGGGCCAAGAAGATCGGGCTGGGCCGCACCGATTGTTCGGCTGGGCGAATGTTCACAGTGCATGAAGTTACCGTTCCCGGTGGCCGCAGATCGCCGACTGTGCGGGTTGTCGGTGCCGCAGGCGCGAATATCCGACCACTACCTGCACAGTGGGTGCGCGGTGTTTCAGCAGACGCGCAGCCAGCCCTCGGTGTGCCGGTAGAACGTCGAGCGCCGCACCTCCCGTGGGCCCTCGACGCCGTCGCGGACCACCCGCGCGCCGGTGCTGCCCAACTGCGCGGCCCGGCCGACCAGCCAGCGACCGCCCAGTCGTCCGGCGGGTACCCGCGCGCGCAGGCCGGGCGGGTCGCGCGTCGGTTCGATGACGGCAGCCGGCACGTCACCGTCGAACAGGACGGCGTCGTCGACGACGCCCTCGCCGTGCAGGGTGGCGGCGCCCGCCGGGGGCAGCCAGGCGGCGGTTCCGACGATCACCTGCCCGGTTTCGTCGCGGATCAGCGGAACACGTTGTGCCCCTGCGGAACGCGCCCGCCGTGCCCGCCGCCGGCCCGGATGTGCCACCTCGACGTCGAGCCGGTCCGTGCGCAGCAGCCTGGTCAGCACGGCGGCCAGGTCGGTTTCGGTTCCGATGACGATGACGCGTCGAGCCGCACGCACCGCGACGTCGACGGTGGCGTGGTCCCCGGCGATGTCCCAGACCGGCAGATCGGCCAGGACGCGGGGTATCCGGGCCGAGCCGAACCGAAGTAGGACGAGGTCACCGGCGGTGTCTTGGGTGGCCAACGCGGCTCCTTGGCGACGGGCGGTGCTCCGGTCGGATAGGGTGTGTCACCGGCTGGACCACAATAAACGGGAGCACCGCCATGCCGGCAATCGTCCTGATCGGCGCCCAGTGGGGTGACGAGGGCAAGGGAAAAGCCACCGATCTGCTCGGTGGCAGCGTGCAGTGGGTTGTGCGCTATCAAGGCGGAAACAACGCCGGTCACACCGTCGTCCTGCCGACGGGGGAGAATTTCGCGCTGCATCTGATCCCGTCGGGCATCCTGACCGCCGGTGTCACGAACGTGATCGGTAACGGAGTCGTCGTCGACCCCGGTGTCCTGCTGGCGGAGCTCAAGGCCTTGGCGGACCGCGGTGTGGACACCGAGCGGCTGCTGCTCTCCGCCGACGCGCACCTGCTGATGCCCTACCACGTCGCCATCGACAAGGTCACCGAGCGCTACATGGGCAATCGGAAGATCGGCACCACCGGTCGCGGCATCGGACCGTGCTACCAGGACAAGATCGCCCGGATCGGCATCCGAGTGGCCGACGTCCTCGACGAGCGCCTGCTTGCCGAGAAGATCGAGGCAGCGCTGGAATTCAAGAACCAGATACTGGTGAAGATCTACAACCGCAAGGCACTGGAGCCCGACGAGGTGGTCGCCGGCCTGCTCGAGCAGGCAGCGGGTTTCACGCACCGCATCGCCGATGTGCGGCTGCTGCTCAACAACGCCCTGGACAACGGGGAGACGGTGCTCCTGGAGGGCTCACAGGGCACCCTGCTCGACGTCGACCACGGCACGTATCCGTTCGTCACATCGTCCAATCCGACGGCCGGTGGGGCCGCGGTGGGCTCGGGAATCGGTCCCACCCGCATCACCGCCGTGCTGGGCATCCTGAAGGCGTACACCACCCGGGTCGGATCGGGTCCGTTCCCCACGGAACTGTTCGACGAGCACGGCGCCTATCTGTCGAAGACCGGCGGTGAGATCGGTGTGACGACCGGCAGGCGGCGTCGCTGCGGCTGGTTCGACGCGGTGATCGCCCGCTACGCGACCCGAGTCAACGGGATCACCGACTACTTCCTGACGAAACTCGACGTGCTGTCGTCGTTGGAGACGGTGCCGATCTGCGTCGGCTACACCGTCGGCGGCAGGCGCACCGACGAGATGCCGATGACGCAGAGCGACATCGCCAGAGCGGAACCGGTGTACGAGGAGATGCCGGGCTGGTGGGAGGACATCTCGGCGGCCCGCGAGTTCGACGACCTGCCGGCCAACGCGCGCGATTACGTGGTGCGCCTCGAAGAGCTTGCCGGAGCACATGTTTCGTGCATCGGAGTGGGGCCTGGCCGGGACCAGACGATCGTGCGTCGAGACGTCCTGGCGCGATGATCCGGTCGGTTGTCGGCCAGCCCTGATCCTCGATCGCCGCGGCGTGCGTTTCAATGCTGCAGTGAGCAAGCGTGGGGCCGCCCTGAATCGACTGACCACACCGCGGGCCGCCGGGCTGGCCGGTGTCCTGTTCGCGGTGCTGTTCTCCAGCGCCATCATCCTGATCCGGACCGCACTGCCGGAAGGGGCGGCGCCGGGCTCCCAGTGGCTGGATGGGATGACCGGCCAGCTGCGGGTCGCCTCGGTGTTGATGCCGTTCGCCGGGATCTGCTTCCTGTGGTTCATCGGGGTGGTGCGCGACGGACTGGGCGACTACGAGGACCGGTTCTTCGCGTCGGTGTTCTTCGGCAGCGGGCTGCTGTTCCTGGCGATGATATTCGTCAGCTCCGCCGTGGGTGCCGGCATGGTGGCGCTGAGCGCCACGCTCGGTTCATCGCCGGGTTCCCCGGTTGCGGTGTTCGGCCAGACGGTGCTTGTCGCGCTGAACAAGACCTACGCAATCCGGATGGCGGCGGTGTTCATGATCTCGCTGGCCACCATCTGGCTCAAGACGGGGCTGATGCCACGCTGGCTGACCGGGCTGACCTATGCCTCGGCGTTCTGCCTCCTCGTCGTCAGCGATCTGAGCATGTGGATCGTGTTGGCGTTCCCGGTCTGGGTGCTGTTGGTCAGCCTGCTGGCGCTGGTCCGGGCCGGGGTGATCGACCTGCGCACGGCTCCAGATCGCTCGGCCACCAGACCTTCGGCCCGATCAACGTGAACAGCGCCGGAATCACCACGGTGCGAACGAGGAAGGTGTCCAGCAGGATGCCCAGACCCACGATGATGCCGAGCTGTGTCAGCACGATCAGTGGCAGTACCCCGAGTACGCAGAACACCGCCGCCAGCACGATGCCGGCGCTCGTGATGACCGCCCCGGTGGCTGACACGGCCCGCACGATGCCCGCGCGGGTGCCGTACCGACGGGTTTCCTCGCGCGCCCGGGTGACCAGGAAGATGGTGTAGTCCACACCGAGCGCCACCAGGAACAGGAAGGCGAACAGCGGTGTGCTGGTGTCGAGGGCGGGAAACCCGAAGAGGTGCACGCTGACCCAGCCGCCGAGCCCGAGCGCCGCCAGGGCGGACAGCACCGTGACCGCAACCAGCAGCGGGGGCGCCGGTAGGGCGCGCAGCAGCACGAACAGCACCGCCAGCACCACGGCGAGAATCGCCGGGATGATCACCAGGCGGTCCCGTGCGGCGGCGTCGCGAACGTCGAGTGCCTGCGCGTCGGACCCGCCGACCAGCGCGTCGGGGTCGGCGGCGTGGACCGAATCACGCAGGGCGGTGACAATTTCGAAGGATCGATCGCTGGCCGGGGCGGCGTCGATGACGACGGACCACTGGGTCAGGCCGGCGCCGTTGTCGGCGGTCGGGGTGGCCGTCACGACGCCGGGGGTGTTCTGGATGGCCTGCCCGACGGCCGGGTTGCGCGCGGTGCCGCTCACCACCCGAGTCGGGTCCGTCAAGCCGCTGGGGAAGTGCGCGGCGAGCGTTTCGTAGCCGGCGACCGACTCGGCGTCGACGCGGAACTGTTCGGTCTGCGTCAGGCCGGTGCCCACGCCGAGCAGACCGCAGGCGAGCACGGTGAGCAGCACCAGCGACGCGGCGAGCACCGTGGTGGGTCTGCGGGTGACCCCCGCGGCGATCCGGTGCCAGAACCCGGTGCCGGACGGGTCCTGCTCGTGCCGGTGCGGGATGAAGGGCCAGAACAGCCGGGTTCCGCAGAGCGCCAACAGCGGTGGCAGCACGAGGAGTGCGAAAACCGCGGCCGCCAGCAGGCCCGAGGCGGCCTGCAGTCCCAGGCTTGCGGTGCTGGGCGCCGCCGCGAACAGCAGCGTCAACAGCGCCAGGACGACCGTTGCGTTGCTCGCCACGATCGCGGGCCCGGCGGTGCGCACCGCTGTCGCCAGGGCGGCGCGGTGATCCGGGGTGTGGCGCAGCTCCTCGCGGTAGCGCGAGATGAGCAGCAACGCGTAGTTCGTGCCCGCGCCGAACACTAGGACGCTGGTGATGCCGGCCGTGGAACCGTCGGCGGTCAAGCCGGCCAGGGCCGTCACGCGCTCACCGGCGACCGCGCCGACCCGGTCGGCCAACGCGACCACCAGCAGTGGCACCAGCCACAGCACCGGCGATCGGTAGGTGAGCATCAACAGCACGGCCACCACCGTCGCGGTCACCGCGAGCAGGGTGATGTTGGCTCCGGAGAAGGCGTCGGCGATGTCGGCCCCGAACGCCGGGCCGCCGGTGACCTGCGCCCGCAGCCCGTCCGGGAGCCCGTCGGCGGCGGTATCGCGTAGCGATTTGACCTCGTCGTTGAGGGCGAACCCGGAGAGCTCCGTACTCACCTGGGCGGCCGACACCGTCGCCCGGCCGTCCGGCGACAGCTTCGGCGGGGAAGCCGACATCCGTTGTGCGGCAGCCTGTGCGGCCGCGGTGTCGGCGGCATTCAGTGCCTCGCCGTCGGCGCGGCTGACCACCAGGATGGCCGGCGCGCGGTCTCCGCCCGGAAAATCCCCGAGCAGTGCGGCCGCCCGCGCCGACTCCGCAGCGGCCGGCAATGACACCGGGGACTGCGACGCGGAGTCGGACGCGCCGGCCAGACCCATCAGCACGCCGGCCGTGAGCACGATGAACAACGCGAGCAGCCACGAACGCCGTGACGTGACATGCCCGGCGAAACGGCGCCAACTCACCGGCCCAAACATACCCAGGTATTTCCGTATGCCGGCCGGCCTCGTCCCGGCTCAGCCCCGGTTCAGCGCCGCCTCTTCGAGGTCGAGATCGTGCAACAGCGAGCGCAACACCTCGTCGTCGATGTGCCCCGCGTCGCGTTCGCCGATCAGCGCCTTGCGCTCGGTGGTCAGCATGGCCAGGCGCAACTTGCGGAATGCCGCGCTCGGGCTGGCACCGATTTCGTCGGCGCCCCGCCCGAGCTGCTCCTCCCACGCGCCGTTGCGCCGGCGGTCGTTGGCCCGGCGCAGTGCGACGGCGGCGTGCTCGTAGACGGCGGCGTGCTCGCCGGACTGTCGCTTCCTGGCGAGGATCTGATCGAGTTCGGCCTCGGCCGCGTTGGCCGCGTTCGTGCGCGCACCGACGATGGCCAGCGCATCGGCATGGGTGTCGGAACCGGCAACCCCGACCCTTCTGATCAGCCACGGCAGGGTCAGACCGTGCAGCAGCAGTGTTCCCACCACCACGATGAACGTCAGGAACACCACGTACGCGCGGCCCGGGAACGCCTCGCCGGACAGGGTCGTCAGCGGCACGCCGAACGCCGCGGCCAGTGAGACCACCCCGCGCATGCCGGCCCAGGCCACCACGAAGGTGTGTCCCGTCGGGGGCCGGTTGGGAGTCGCTGGGTCGCGGCCCGGTACGCGCAGCAGCATCGCCGAGCCGAGCACCCACGCGAGCCGGACCGCGAGCACCGTCGCGAACACCGCCGCCGAGGACAGCACCAGGACGTCGGCCGGGACGCCCTTCATCTCACGGATCGCCTGGGGCAGCTGCAGGCCGATCAGCATGAAGGCGAAGGATTCGAGCAACAACTGCACACTGCGCCACAGCGCGTAGTCCTGTAGCCGGGTGGCGTAGCCGGCCCGGGTCGACCGGCGACCCGAGATCAACGCGGCCACCACGACGGCCAGCACCCCCGAACCGTGCACCTCCTCGGCGAGCAGATAAGCAACGAAGGGCGCCAGCAGACCGATCGCACTCTCCGAGAGGTCGTCATCGAGCCAGTCCCGGATTGCGCCGATGGCCAGGCCGATCAGCGCACCCACCGCGACGCCGCCGAGCACCGCGAGCACGAACACCCCGGCAGCGTGCCCCCAGCTCTGCGCGGCCCCGACGGCGGTGGCCAGTGCCACCTTGTACGCGGTCAGCGCGGTGGCGTCATTGAGCAGGCTCTCACCGCCGAGCAGGGTCATCAACCGGCGGGGCAGGCCCAACCGGCGGCCGATGGCCGTCGCCGACACCGCGTCCGGCGGCGCGACGATCGCACCGAGCACCAGCGCCGCCGGCAGTGTCAGCTCCGGCACGCACCGGTAGGCGACGTAGCCGACGGCGACCGTCGTCGCCAGTGGCAGGCCGACAGCGAGCAGGACGATGGGTTTGATGTTTCGGTGCAGGTCCACATAGGAGCTCTCCAGGCCCGCCGACCACAGCAGCGGCGGCAGGATCACGAACAGCACCAGATCCGGATCGAGCGTGAACACAGGCATTCCGGGGACCAGCCCGGCGCCCAGCCCCGCCACCACCAGCACCAGCGGGGACGACAGGTTGTAGTGCCGGGCTATCGCCGACACCAGCACGGCCGCCACCAGCACCGCCAACAGCCCGGCAGACATGACCTTCAAGACCTCCTCGCGCCATGGCACCTATCCTTGGACAGCATGCCCCTCCGCAGCATGCAGTATCCGGCCCGCGGGTGCGCACGGTGAGACGCACGCGGCGCCGGGCGGTTGACCAACCGGGCGTGCGGCCCGCACCCGGTTGCCCGCACCTGGTGGCGGCCCGCGACGCCGCGGAACCGACGCGGCGCGCCGAAGCCTGTCAGGGCTGCTCCGAACTCGGTGAGGCGAACTGGGCGCACCTGCGGATGTGCCTGACGTGCGGTCAGGTCGGCTGCTGCGACTCGAGTCCGCGTCAACACGCCACGGCACATTTCCGCGCGACCGGACATCCGGTGATGCGCTCGGTCGAGCCGGGTGAGCAGTGGCGCTGGTGCTACGTCGACGCGGTGTTGATGCCGTGACGTCGCCTCGGGTCGTCCTCGACTTCGCAAGGTGCGGTGCACGCCGGTGACGGACGGCTCGACCGGTGTGAAAAACTCGCGACCGTGAGCTACGCGGGAGATGTCACGTCGGTGCAGGCCTGGCAATTGTTGGCCGACAACCCCGATGCGGTGCTCGTCGACGTCCGCACGCAGGCCGAATGGAAGTTCGTCGGGGTGCCCGACCTGTCCGGCCTGGGGCGGGAGGTGGTGTTCATCGAATGGAACGCCGTCGACGGCACCCGCAACGAGCGGTTCGTCGAGGATCTGCAGGCCGCGGGGGTGACACCGGGCGAGCGGCCGGTGGTGTTCCTGTGCCGCTCGGGCAACCGGTCTGTCGGCGCCGCCGAGGCGGCCACCGCGGCGGGCGTCGAGCTGTCCTACAACGTGTCGGACGGTTTCGAGGGCGACCTCGACGAGCACCGGCACCGCGGCGGCACGGGTTGGCGCGCCGCGGGTCTGCCCTGGACCCAGTCATGACCGGCGAAACGCCCTCGGTCCCGTCTGTTCGGATCCCCGCCGCGCTGCCAGACGGGGTCAGCCAGGCCACCATCGGCGTGCGCGGCGGCCTGCTGCGCTCCGGCTTCGAAGAGACCGCCGAGGCGATGTACCTCACGTCGGGGTATGTCTACTCGTCGGCGGCTGCCGCCGAGCAGGCGTTCACCGGCGAGATCGACCGTTACGTGTACTCCCGCTACGGCAACCCGACCGTCTCGATGTTCGAGGAGCGACTGCGCCTGATCGAAGGGGCGCCGGCGGCGTTCGCCACTGCCAGCGGGATGGCCGCCGTGTTCACCTCGCTCGGCGCGCTGCTCGCCGCGGGCGACCGGTTGGTGGCGGCCCGCAGCTTGTTCGGCTCCTGCTTCGTGGTCTGCAACGAAATCCTGCCCCGCTGGGGTGTCGAGACGGTCTTCGTCGACGGTGACGATCTCGACCAGTGGGAGCAGGCGCTGTCGGTGCCCACCGATGCGGTGTTCTTCGAAACCCCGTCCAACCCGATGCAGTCGCTGGTCGACATCGCCGCCGTCAGCGAGCTTGCCCATGCGTCCGGGGCAAAAGTCGTGCTGGACAACGTCTTTGCCACCCCGCTGCTACAGCAGGGAATGCCGCTGGGGGCGGACGTCGTCGTCTATTCGGGAACCAAGCACATCGACGGCCAGGGTCGGGTGCTGGGCGGGGCGATCCTGGGCGACAGGGAGTACATCGACGGCCCGGTGCAGACGCTGATGCGCCACACCGGTCCTGCGATCAGCGCCTTCAACGCCTGGACGCTGCTCAAAGGCCTTGAGACGCTGGCGGTGCGGGTCGACCACGGTACGGCCTCGGCACTTCGGATCGCCGAGTTCCTCGAGGCGCATCCCGCGGTGCGCTGGGTGCGCTACCCGTACCTGGCGTCGCATCCGCAGCACGATCTGGCCAAGCGGCAGATGTCCGGCGGCGGTACCGTTGTCACCTTCGAGCTCGATGCCCCGCAGGGCTGCGGCAAGCAAAAGGCTTTCGAATTGCTGGACGGTTTGCGCCTGATCGACATCTCCAACAACCTCGGCGACGCGAAGACGTTGATCACCCATCCGGCGACCACCACGCACCGGGCGATGGGTCCGCAGGGCCGCGCCTCGATCGGTCTGGGCGACGGTGTGGTGCGGATCTCGGTGGGGCTGGAGGGCACCGAGGACCTGATCGCCGACCTGGATCAGGCGCTGCCCGGATAGTCGGTCGATACCAGGCTGTTCGCGTTATAGTCGGCCCGTGGCCAGCGGCGATGTGCTGACCGGTCGGGATGATGAGCTTGCCGCACT
>CAYLWH010000025.1:0-28572 GCA_964387245.1 uncultured Mycobacterium sp. | reverse complement strand
GGCACCCGGACCAACTGGATTGTGGGGACGGCATCCGCGCGGCCGATTCCGTTGGGCGCCTTGTCCGTTGCCCTCGGCGACGCTGCGGCCGAACCCGCACCCAGCGTCCGCAGGGTGATCAATGCGCTTGTGGCACAACACCGTCAGGGTCGAGTGCTGATCGGCGTCGACGACGCCCACCTGCTCGACGGGTTCTCGGCACACGTCGTGCACCAGCTCGCGCAGAGCCGGGAGGCCCGCCCGGTGGTCACGGTCCGCACCGGTGTCGTCGCGCCCGATGCCGTCAAGGCGCTCTGGAAGGACGGACTGCTGGCGCGGCTCGACCTCGAACCGCTGTCGCAGGAGGCGACTCGCGCGGTGGTCGAGGATGCGTTGGGCGGGCCCGTCGACAGCCAGAGCGCCAAACGGTTCTGGCGGCTCACCGGCCGGTGGCAATGCGCTGTTCATCCAGCAGCTGGTCAAGGATCAGGTGGCCGCCGGCCGGATCCGAAAGGTGGCCGGCGTGATGTTGTGGCGGGGCGACGTCGCGGTCTCGCAGTCGATGGACGATCTGGTGGGCCACCGACTGCACCAGCTGCCGCCCGAGCAGGCACTGGTGCTCGACGCCCTTTCCCAGTGCGAGCCTTTGGATCTCGACATCCTGCTCGAGCTGGTCAGCCGTGCCGACCTGGAAGCCGCCGAGCGGACGAACCTGGTCCGGGTGGACCGGGTCGGTGGTCGGTTGCTGGCCAGCCTGGCCCATCCGATCTTCGGGGAACTGCGCCGTGCCGGTGCCGGCGAGATGTACCTGTCGAAGCTGCGTGGACAGCTGGCCGAATTGCTCGGCAGGCGGCGGGGGCACCGGAAAACGATCCCCAGCGCATGGTGGTGCGTGCGCAACTGGCACTCGACTCGGATCTCCCACCGGACCCGGGACTGTTCCTCGATGCCGCCGAGCACGCGCTGAAGATGCTCGACATCGACCTCGCGGAGCGGTTCGCCAACGCCGCCGCCGCGCGCGACCCCGCGGGGGCGACGTGGTTGCTGGCGCACTGCATGGTGCTGACCCGCGGCGGTGCGGAGGCCGAGGAGTTCCTGCGCGCGGTCGATCCGGTCGACGACGCCGACCGGCGGGGCTGGGCGCTGATGCGGGCGGCGAACATGATCTGGATGCTGGGCCGGCCGGCCGACGCCGTCCCGATCCTGGCCGAACTCGCCACCGGGGAGGAGTCGGAGTCCGATCGGGCGTCCCGGCTTTCTTTGCAGGCCTGCCTGGACGCGGTTTTCGCACGGTGTGTCAGTGCCGAGGAAAAGGCAAGGGCGGCAATGGAATCGGGCGAACTAACGGACCTTTACGCACTGCTGGCCGCGCTGGCGCTGGTGATGGCGTCCGGCGCGCTGGGGCACACCCACGAGATCACGCCGGTGGCGTACGAGGCCATCCAACGGGCCACGAATTCCGTTGAGACGGCCCCCATGCGGTTCTGGTTCGGCGGCGTCTATCTGCGCGCCTGCCGGATCAACGATCGGATCGACGAATGCCAGAGTGCCACCGCCATGTTGTCGGCACTCGCCCGCGACGCGCCGGGCCGCCCGTACGCGAATCTGGTGTTCCTGCAGGGCAATGCGGCACTGGTGCGCGGTGAGTTGCGGAATTCGGTCCGGCTCCTGCACGAAGCACTGGCCGCTGCCGAGCATCACGGCGCGGCCACGTTGCGGCCGGCCTGCTACTTCGCGCTGGTCGAGGCGCACGCCAAACGCGGCGAGGCCGACGCCGCGGCCGAGATGCTCGAGCGGGCGCGTTCGGTGGTCCCCGCCGACTACCTGTTCATGCAGACCGCGCTGGCGCTGGCCACCGGCTGGGCACAGGCCGCCGGGGGCGCCCTCACCGACGCCGTCGACACGGTGCTGACCGAGGCCGCGGTGGCCCGTGACCGCAACCAGCCCACCCATGAACTGGCTTGTCTGCAGGCGGCGACCCAGTGGGGGGCCGGTGACCGGTTGCCCGTGGTGGCCGCGCGGGCCCGCGAACTTGCCGGCGAGTTGTCCCTGCCGCTGGCCGAAACCGTTGCCGCGCATGCCGAAATGCTGAACAGGGGTGATGGCGAAGGACTGTTGTCGGTCACCGAGGCGTATCGGGCGCTCGGCGACCGGTGTACCGCGGCAGATGCCGCCGCGCAGGCGGCGGTGCTGCTCACCGGTGCGCAGTCGCGCAGCCGCGGAATGTACGCGGCGTCGATAGCGTCGCAGTTGGCTGCCGAGTGCGGCGGGTTGTGCACGCCGGCCACCCGCAGTCCGGTGTCACCGACCCCGTTGACCATCCGTCAGCGTGAGGTCGCCGAACTCGTCGTCGCCGGGCTGTCCAACAAGGAGATCGCCGACCGGCTGGTGACCTCGGTGCGCACAGTGGAGGGCCACCTGTACCGCGCGTGTCAGCGGGTGGGCGCCACCTCGCGTGACGACCTGGCGGCCATCATGCGGGCCGGGTCGGCCGGCGTCTGACGGGTGCGGCTATCGGCCCGGCTCCTCGATGACCCCGATGGCCGACTGCGCGCGATTCTCGTAGGCGGCGCGGGCGGCGGCATCGAAGTTCATGAAGACCGTGTCGTTGCCCAGCTTGTGCGACAGCCAGCGCCGTCCGCGCGGCGGCAGCAACTGGCTCAGGATGCTGATGGGGCGCAGTGAGCCCGGCACCGACAGCGCCGTGGTGGGCTTGTCGATCACCTTGACCACGGCCGCGGCGATCTCCTGCGGCTGTACCGGTTTCTGGGCGCCGGTGGCCGAGGTGCCCGCGATGAGTTCGGTGTCGGTGAACGTCGGCATGACGACGCTGACGTCGACACCCTTCGGGGCGAACTCGTCGGACAGGGCGGTGGACAGTCCGACGACCGCGAACTTGGTGCCGGCGTAGAGCGCCTGGCCGGGGACGGCCAGCACCCCGGCCAGCGACGCGATGTTGACGATGTGACCGGCGCGGCGCTTGACCATCTCGGGCAGCACCAGTCGGCAGCCGTTGAGCACACCGTAGAAGTTCACCTCGACGGCCGAGCGGATCGCCTGCTCGGTGTGGTCCAGGAACGGTCCGATCGGCATCACCCCGGCGTTGTTGACCAGGACGTCGATGTGGCCGTCGCCGTCGGCGCGGGCCTTGTCGAGGAACACCGCGAATGATTCGGCGTCGGTGACGTCCAGCGGATAGCCGCTGACCTGGCCGAGCCGGTTCAGCTCGGTGACCGTGGCGTCCAGCACGGCGGTGTCCCGGTCGCCGATGACCACGCGCGCCCCGCGGGCGAGCAGAGCCTCGGCGGTGGCGCGGCCGATGCCCCGGGCGGCACCGGTGATGACGATCGTCTTACCCCTGATGTTGTCCACGCGGCCGCACTTTACACCCGTCAACTCTGCGGGTGTCACCGGGTGGCGGCCGCCTGCTCGGCGAGCGCGCGGATCGGCCCACGCCACACGTCGCCGTGGCCGGGGATCAGGATGTCGGTCTCCAGCAGTGCCAGTGCGCCGAGGCTTCGCACGCAGTCGGCGTCGTTGTGGTTGAACACCCGGTGCAGCAGTTGCGGTCCACGGCGGGACACCGTCGGGTGCCCGGTCACCAGTGCGTCGCCGCTGACCAGAACGCCGTCGACCAGATATGAGCAGTGTCCGCTTGTGTGCCCGGGTGTCGGGATCGCGATCGGCCCGCCCGGCAGGGTCGCGGCCACGTCCGCGGTTAGCGCCTGCGCGGTCGGGATGGCCGCGCGCAGGAGGGCGCCGTTGCGGGCGACCTGCGCCGACCACCGCAGCCAGCGGGGGTTCCAGGCGTGCATCGCGACCGCCACCGGCGACGCCTGCTCCAGGTAGCGGCGCTTGGCGTGACCGACCTCGTCGGCGTGGCAGTACACCGCGGTGCCGTGTTCGGCGGCGAACCAGATCGCCGTGCCGAAGTGATCTATGTGGGCATGCGTCAACAGGATCGCGTGCACGTCGGCGGGGTCGACACCCAGTTGGTGCAGGGACGTCAGTACCTCGGCGCGCTGACCGGGAAACCCGGCATCGATGAGCAGCACACCGTCCCCGTCGATCACCACGGTCCAGTTCACCAGCCAGGTCTTCGCGACGTGCACCGTGTCGGTGATCTGGACCAGCTCACCCCGCGCTGGTGCCATCCCGCGAGTTTAAGGGGCGCAGCCGCACGGAGTAGAAATGTGGGGTGGCTGAACTGAAACTGGGATACAAGGCGTCGGCGGAGCAATTCGCCCCCCGCGAACTCGTCGAATTGGCGGTGGCCGCCGAGGAACACGGCATGGACAGCGCGACCGTCAGCGACCACTTCCAGCCCTGGCGCCACGACGGCGGCCATGCGCCGTTCTCGCTGGCGTGGATGACGGCGGTGGGGGAGCGTACCCGGCGGCTCACGCTCGGCACTTCGGTGCTGACCCCGACCTTCCGCTACAACCCGGCGGTGGTGGCACAGGCCTTCGCGACGATGGCGTGCCTGTACCCGGACCGGATCTTCCTCGGCGTGGGCACCGGTGAGGCGCTCAACGAGATCGCCGCCGGGTACAGCGGCCCGTGGCCGGAGTTCAAGGAACGGTTCGCCCGGCTGCGCGAGTCGGTCCGGTTGATGCGCGAACTGTGGCGCGGCGACCGGGTCGACTTCGACGGCGACTACTACCGGCTCAAGGGCGCCTCCATCTACGACGTACCCGATGGCGGCGTGCCGGTCTACATCGCTGCGGGCGGCCCCGCGGTGGCCAAGTACGCCGGACGCGCCGGCGACGGCTTCATCTGCACCTCCGGGAAGGGCGAGGAGCTGTACCAGGACAAGCTCCTGCCCGCCGTCGCCGAAGGCGCGGCCGCGGCCGGGCGCAATGTCGACGAGATCGACAAGATGATCGAGATCAAGATCTCCTACGACACCGATCCCGAACTCGCGCTGGCGAACACCCGGTTCTGGGCGCCGCTGTCACTGACCGCCGAGCAGAAGCATTCCATCGACGACCCGATCGAGATGGAGAAGGCCGCCGACGCGCTGCCCATCGAACAGGTCGCCAAGCGCTGGATCGTGACCTCGGACCCCGACGAGGCCGCCGCGTTGGTCGGCGAGTACGTGGGCTACGGACTGAACCACCTGGTGTTCCACGCGCCCGGCCACGATCAGCGCCGGTTCCTCGAACTGTTCGAGCGGGATCTGGAACCGCGGTTGCGCAAGCTCGGGTGAACGGCATCGAAACGCCGGGCTGAGATCCGGCGATTGGCGGGACCGACACGAGCCGATGAGGCACGCTTTACCCCGTGTCCGCGAGCGAACCCGCCACCGCCGTCTACATCGCCTCGCCCGAGGGCGACACCGGGAAGTCGACAGTCGCGCTCGGCCTGCTGCACCGCTTGACGTCGATGGTGGCCAAGGTCGGCGTCTTCCGGCCGATCACCCGCCTCGGCGATTCGCGCGACTACGTCCTCGACCTGTTGCTGGCGCAATCCACCGCCGGGCTGTCCTACGAAGAGTGCGTCGGCGTGGGCTACCAACGTCTGCACGAGGATCCCGACGGCGCGATCGCCGACATCGTGGACCGGTTCCACCGGGTGGCCGCGCGGTGCGACGCCGTCCTGATCGTCGGCAGCGACT
Organism: uncultured Mycobacterium sp.; assembly: GCA_964387245.1. Taxonomy (GTDB): domain Bacteria; phylum Actinomycetota; class Actinomycetes; order Mycobacteriales; family Mycobacteriaceae; genus Mycobacterium. The sequence goes on along the minus strand of CAYLWH010000025.1, from coordinate 22,976 downwards.
ACACCGACGTCGCGACCCCCAGCGAGTTGTCCGTCAACGCGCGCATCGCCGCCAATCTCGGCGCACCGGTGGTGCTGGCGGTGCGCGGCGGTGAACGCACGCCGGCCGAGATCGGGCAGATGGTGGAGGTCTGCCTGGTGGAGGTGAGCGGCCAGCATGCGCACACCGCCGCGATCGTCGCCAACCGGTGCGACCCGGCGCAACTCGAGGCGATTGCCGCCGAGTTGGCCAGGTTCGAGCCGGAAAGCTATGTGCTGCCCGAAGAACCGGTCCTGGTGGCGCCCTCGGTGGCCGATCTGCAGCGGGCCGTGGGCGGCACGCTGATCAGGGGCGACGAGGCGCTGATGGGCCGGGAAGTACTCGGCGTGCTGGCGGCCGGCATGACGGCCGAGCACGTGCTGGAGCGGCTGACCGAGGGTGCCGCGGTGATCACACCGGGTGATCGCTCCGACGTGGTGCTCGCGGTGATGGGTGCCCATGCGGCACAGGGGTTTCCGTCCCTGTCCACGGTCATCCTCAACGGCGGGCTGCCGCTGCACCCGTCGATCGCCGCGCTGGTGGACGGCCTCGGGCTGAAGTTGCCGGTCATCACCACCGGACTGGGCACCTTCGAGACGGCCAGCGCGGTCGCGTCGGCGCGCGGCCGTGTCACAGTGGGCGCGCAGCGCAAGATCGACACCGCGCTCGCCCTGATGGACCGGCACGTCGACACCACGGATCTGCTTGCCCGGCTTGCTATTCCGATTCCGACCGTGACCACGCCGCAGATGTTCGAGTATCAGCTGTTGGAGCGGGCCCGGGCCGATCGCAAGCGGATCGTGCTGCCCGAGGGCGACGACGACCGCATTCTCAAGGCCGCCGGCCGGCTGCTGCAGCGTGGGGTGGCCGAGCTGACCATCCTCGGCGACCAGAAGGCCGTGCGGGCGCGGGCGGCGGAACTCGGTGTCGACCTGTCCGCCGCCACTGTGCTCGACCCGGTCACCTCACCACTGTCCGATCAGTTCGCCGACCAGTACGCGCAGCTGCGCAGCATGAAGGGGGTCAGCGTCGAGCAGGCCCGCGAAATCATCCACGACGTCTCGTATTTCGGCACCATGCTGGTGCACAACGAGATGGTCGACGGCATGGTGTCCGGGGCGGCGCACACCACCGCGCACACCGTGCGACCGGCCTTCGAGATCATCAAGACCCGGCCGGAGGTGTCGACGGTGTCCAGCATCTTCCTGATGTGCCTGGCCGACAAGGTGCTGGCGTACGGCGACTGCGCGATCATCCCCGATCCGACCGCCGAGCAACTGGCAGACATCGCGATCAGTTCGGCGCGCACCGCCGCCCAGTTCGGCATCGATCCGCGGGTGGCGATGCTGTCGTACTCCACCGGCAGCTCGGGCACCGGGGTGAACGTCGACAAGGTCCGCACCGCAACGGATCTGGTGCGTCAGCGCGCGCCGCAACTGTTGGTGGAGGGGCCCATCCAGTACGACGCCGCCGTCGAACCCTCGGTGGCGGTGACCAAGATGCCGGACTCGCCGGTGGCCGGCCGCGCGACGGTGCTGATCTTCCCGGACCTCAACACCGGCAACAACACCTACAAGGCGGTGCAGCGCAGCGCCGGTGCGGTCGCCATCGGACCGGTGTTACAGGGGCTCAACAAGCCGGTGAACGACCTGTCCCGGGGGGCACTGGTCTCCGACATCGTCAACACCGTGGCGATCACGGCGATCCAGGCGCAGGGAGAATAGCCGTGCAACGTACCGTTCTGGTCCTCAATTCCGGTTCGTCGTCGCTGAAATACAGTATGGTGCAGCCGGAGTCGGGCGTGTCGGTGGCGCACGGGATCGTCGAGCGGATCGGTGGCGACCAGTCGATCGCCACCCTGGAGTACGGCGGGCTCGGATTGCGCCGCGAGACCCGGGTCGCCGACCACGACGCCGCGCTGCGCCTGACATTCGAGATGTTCGCCGAGGCGGGTGGACATCTTCAGACGCTCGGCCTGGCCGCCGTCGGGCACCGGGTGGTGCACGGCGGCCGGGACCTGTACCGGCCGACCGTGGTCGACGACGCGTTGATCGACCGCCTCGAAGAGTTGGCTCCGCTTGCGCCACTGCATAATCCGCCGGCCGTACTAGGCATCGAGGTGGCCCGGAAGATCCTGGCCGACCTGCCGCACATCGCAGTGTTCGACACGGCGTTCTTCCATGACCTGCCGGACGCCGCGGCCACCTACGCGATAGATCGTGAGACGGCGGAGCAGTGGCGCATTCGGCGCTACGGCTTCCACGGCACCTCGCACCAGTACGTCAGTGCGCAGGCCGCGGAGTTCCTCGGTGCAGATCCGACGGCGATCAGCCAGATCGTGCTGCACCTGGGCAACGGTGCATCGGCGTCCGCGATCGCCGGCGGCCGGCCCGTCGACACCTCGATGGGCCTGACGCCGATGGAGGGCCTGGTGATGGGCACCCGAAGCGGTGACGTCGACCCGGGCATCGTGTTCTACCTGGCCCGCACCGCGCGGATGAGCACCGAGGACATCGAGAACCTGCTCAACCGGCGGTCCGGTGTGTTCGGGCTCGGCGGTGACAACGACTTCCGCGAACTGCACAAGCGCGTCGAAAGCGGTGACACCGCGGCCAAACTCGCCTACGACGTGTACATCCACCGCCTCCGCAAGTACATCGGTGCCTACCTGGCGGTGCTGGGCCACACCGACGTCATCACCTTCACCGCGGGGGTGGGGGAGAACGACGCGACGGTGCGCCGCGATGCGCTGACCGGTCTGGCGCCGCTGGGCATCGAACTCGACGAGCACCTCAACGAGAGCCCGGCGCGCGGTGCGCGGGTGATCTCCGCGGCGAACTCGCCGATCACCGTGCTGGTGGTGCCGACCAACGAGGAGCTGGCGATCGCCCGGGCGTGTCTCGGCGTGGTCGCGGCCTCTTCTTCCTAGCGCGAGCGAAAGATGCGTTGTGGCCGAACGTATCTGGATGGATACCACACGTCCGTCCGGCGAAACGGCTCGGGCACTTTCTTCGGCCCTCGCGACCTGTTCTTTCCGTGTTCCATCTCTCAGCCGAAGAATTCATCGACCCGAACCCGTTGCCGGATCACGTCGAGGCAGTGGGTCGAGCGTGCGCAGAGCACAGGATTGCCCGGCGTGTCGGGCGGGGACACGCACGCTCGCGGGCGGGCCGGTCAGAACGTGCTGATCGGGCGGACCGTGTTGGCCATGTCCACCAACGCGTAGCGGTGTGCCTGGGTGGGTGCGACCTTCGCCAGTGCGCGCAGTGAGGCCTCCACGCCGAGCTGCAAACCGTGCTGCGTGAACGGGAATCCGAGGATGTGATTGCTACTGGCTTCGTGATCGGCGATCCAGTCCAGTGCGGTGCCGAGCACCAGAGCCCGTAGTTGCAGCACCCGTGGCTCACTGCTCGGCAGCGTTTCCACGCGTCGTGCGGCGTCGCGGAGCTGTTCCTCGGTGACCTCGTTGATCGACCGGCCGGACAACAGGGTGACGGCACTGGTCAGCCGCGCGGTGCCGAAGTGTCGCGACGACGGCGGTACCTGGTCCAGGGTCTGGACCGCGGCTTCGCGTTCGCCGGCCGACGACTGCGCCCGCGCCAGCCCGAAACCGCCCGACACGACGCCGTTGTCGGTGTTCCAGACGGTCTTGTAGAACTTCTCCTCGTCGGCGGTGCCGGCCAGTTCGGCCGTGGCGGCCAACGCCAGCTTCGGCGCCAGCTCGCCCGGGAGCATGTCCAGAATCTCGGTGAAGTGCTTTGTGGCCGATTCGTAATCGGCGCTCAGCAGCTCCGACACGGCGCGGAACCAGGTCAGTCGCCAGCGCCAGCCCACCCGCTCGGCCAGATCGTCGAGTTTGCGGGTGGCCTTGGCGACGTCGCCGAGGTCGAGCAGGGCACGGACCTCCATCAACGGCAATTCGACGGACTCGGCCACGTCGACACCCTCGGAGTCGAGCGTGCCGTGCCGGGCCGCGCGCAATGAGTCCAGCGTCTGGATCGGCGAAGACAGCACGGCCGCGCTGAGCACGGCCGCACCCACGTCGCTGGGATCCACCAGGGGAACGGGCAGCGCGCTGACGATCTCGGCGGCGGTCAGCTTCTCCGAGTGTGGCCGTCCGTCGAGGTACACGTCGGTGTGTGCCACCAGCAGGTCGATCCCGAACGTCGAGCGCGACGGACTGAACACCGCCGACAGGCTAGGGCGGGGTACCTCGGTGTCCCTGGCGACGACTTCGCGCAGCACGCCGAGCAACTGGCCGGACATCTCGTCGGCACTGGTGAACCGTCGATGCGGATCGGGGTCGATGGCCCGGCGCAGCAGGCGGCCGAAGCTGTCGTAGTTCCGCAGGACCGGATCGTCCTCGGGTAGGCCGTCCACGTAGCGGCCCTTACGGGTGCGCAGCTTCATCGTCAGGGCGGCCAGCGTCCGGCCCACGGTGTAGATGTCGGTGGCCAACGTCGGTCCGGTTTTGACGATCTCCGGTGCCTGGTAACCCGGTGTGCCGTAGAGGTATCCAAACGAATTGATCCGGGAGACCGCGCCCAGGTCGATCAGCTTGAGCTGCTCCTCGGTGAGCATGATGTTCTCGGGCTTGAGGTCGTTGTAACACAGTCCGATCGAATGCAGATACCCCAGCGCCGGCAGGATCTCGAGCATGTAGGCGATCGCCTGGGCGACCGGAAGTCGCTTGTTGCCGGTCTGTTTCAGTGACGTCCCGCCGACGTACTCCATCACGATGTAGCCGACCGGGTCCCCGCGGGAGTCGGGGTGCTCGACGAAGTTGAAGATCTTCACGATCGACGGGTGGGCCACCTCGGCGAGGAACTGCCGTTCCGCCATCGCGATGGCCTGCGCCTCGGCGTCCCCGGAGTGGACCAGGCCCTTGAGCACCACCGGTCGCTCGTTGACGTTGTGGTCGACCGCGAGGTACACCCAGCCCAGGCCACCGTGTGCGATGCAGCCCTTGATCTCGTACTGGTCGGCGACCATGTCGTTGGCTCCGAGTTGCGGCAGGAAGGAGTAGGCGCTGCCACAGTAGGGGCACCAGCCCTCCGACAGCGCCTTGCCGTCGGTGCTGGACCGTCCGACCGGTTTGCCGCAGTTCCAGCAGAACCGTTTCGCTTCGGCGACAACGGGATTGGTCATCAGCGCGGCGAGCGGGTTGATCTCGGGCACCCGTGGGATCTCCACCAGACCCCCACCGAGCCGACGGGTGGGTGACATCGCGCGGGTGACCGCGATGCTGTGGTCCTGCGGTTCGGTTTCGCTGCTGGGCAACGAGGTTCCGTCGTCTTCCGCGAGATTCGGGCGGAACACCGCCTGGGTTGCCATCGGGCGGATCGTCGACGCCGAATCGAACAGGAAGTCGGCGGGCTGGGTGCCGGGACCCTCGTCCTGGTTGTCCTCCGCGTCCTCGGCGAGGTCGTCGGTGTCGTACCGCGGTTCTGTCATCGCCTAGTCCAGATACCGTGCGGTGGGGGGAGCCGGCACCGGGCCCAGGACCGTCAACCACTTGCGGAACAACGTGGTCCACGTCCCGTCCCGGCGGATGCGTTCCAGTGTGCCGTTGACGAACCGGACCAGGCCGGTGTTCTCCAGGTTTATTCCGATGCCGTAGGGCTCTTGGCTCATGTTCGGACCCACGATGTGCAGGTAGGGATCCTGGGCCACCAGGCCGGCCAGGATGGTGTCGTCGGTGGAGACCGCATCGACCTGGCGCTGCTGGATTGCGACCAGACAATCGGCCCAGGTGACCACCGACACCACAATGGGCGCAGGGCTGATCTGTTGGAGCCGCTCGATCGACGTGGTTCCGGGGACCGCACACACCCGCCTGCCCGACAGATCGGAGGCATCGTCGATCGGGGAGTCCCGCGGCGCCAGGATCCGTTGGTAGGCAGTCAGGTACACCGTCGAGAAGTTCACCAGCCGGCGTCGCTCACAGGTGATGGTCATGGTCTTGACAACAATGTCGACCTGGTCGTTCCGTAACGCGGTGATCCGGTCTGCCGACGACAGGATCCGGTACTCGACCTGAGTGGGGGTGCCGAAGATGTCGCGCGCCACCTCGCCCGCGATGTCGACGTCGAAGCCGGCGATCTCGCCGGTGATCGGGTCGCGGAAGGAGAACAGGTTGTTGCCGATGTCGAGGCCGACGATGAGCCGGCCGCGGTTGCGGATGTTCTGCACGGCCCCTGCCGCCTGCTTCGGGTCGGGGAACGGGCGCAGGCTCGCGGTGCGGTCGCAGTCGTCCTCGGCGCTATCCGGCAGTGCGGCGACTTGGGGTTTCACCTCGGACAACCCGGCCGGCGTGGGTGGGGCGAGCGTCAGTCCGGGGGCGGTTGGCAGGGGTGCGGCCTGACCGCACCCCGTCGCCAGCACTGCCGCGGTCGTCAGCATGGCCGCCAGCCGCCTCATCGGTACTCACTCATCCGTGGCCACAGGCCCAGCGCGACGGCCAGGGCGGCGCTCAGCGAGAGCACCATGCCGCCGACAGTGGCACCGGACAGCACCCGCCGCGCGTTGGAGATGTCGGTGCGCAACTGGTTGCGACCTTCGGCGATGCCGTCGGACAGCGCCTTTTCGAGCTTGTCGAACGCGGGAGTCGAATCGTCCTCCCCGGTGCCAAGGGCCACCTGGGTGGCCGCCTGGTAGTTGCCCACCGAGATGTAGGCATTGATCCGTTCGTCTGCGGCACGCCACTTCGAGACCAACACCTCGGTGTTGGCCAGGACGGACCTGTCCGGCGAGTGGTCGCTCTCGAGGTAGGCCGTCAGCTGCTGCTGCATGCTGTCGATGCGCTGGTAGTACGACTGCTTGCGGACATCTTCGTCGCCGCGGCGGATCAGCGACAGCGTTTCGTCGGCGCGGGCCTGCTGGGCTGTGATCGCGAGGTTGGTGATCGTCTTGAGCGACTGGGCGGAGGTGTCCTTGGCGTTGCGGCTGCCGGCGGTCGAGATGGCCAGCACCGTGCCCACCCAGATCACCAGGATCATGATTGCCATGCCACCGGCGATCAGGCCGATGTTGACCCGCCGCCGGGTACGGCCGGCCAGCCAGCGGTGCGCGAACACGCCGAACACCAGCGTGGTGGCCACCACCAGGATCACCGGGGCCGGGATCCTGGTCGACGCGGTGGTCTCGGCGTCGACCCGCGATGACGTCTCCTGATACAGCCGCTGAGCGTCGGGCAGGATCGTCTCCTGCATCAGCGAGGATGCCTCCGACAGGTACGACGAGCCGACCGGGTTGCCGGCCCGGTTGTTGGTGCGTGCGGTTTCCACCAGCCCGGTGTAGACGGCCAGGTTGGCGTTGATCCGGCCGAGCAACTCCTGCATCGGCTCGTCCGTGAGGCCGCTCGACGCCCGTGTCAACGCGACCGCGGCGTCGGTGATCGCCTGCTCGTAACGCTGCCGGACCGGACGGGGCTCGGCGCCGGCGATGAACGCGGTGGCCGCGGCGGCGTCGGCAACCGACAGCTTGGTGTAAAGCTGCCCGGCGGCGAACGACAACGGCTCGGTGTGCTCGAGCACGTTGGTCAACGCCTGCTGGCGGTCGTTGAGGGTGGTGGAGGTGGCGAACGCGCTCGCCACGCCCAGCATCGCGAGGATGACGCCGATCGCGAGGATTCGCCCCGGAGTGGTCCACAGGAAGGCCCAGCGCGGCTGAGTCACGCCGATGGGGGACCGGGACACCAAAGGCTCGGTCGACGGGTGCGCCAACTCGACCGTCACCTGTGCGGGAACCTGCCTTCCGCTTCCACTGACCATGTTCAACCGGTATAAGCGAAGTCTAAGAGCAATTGGCTGACAGGGGGAGCTGGATCGCCGGAGCCCGCACCGACAAACCGCGACCCTATCCTGAATCCGTGCGCGGTGACGGGGACGGATGGGCGAAGGGCTCCGAGTCGGGCGCCCTTTTCTGGGGCCGGCACGGTGCGGCCGGCCTGCTGCTGCGGGCCCCGCTGTCGGACGGCACGGCGGCCGTGCTGCTGCAGCACCGCGCGCCATGGAGCCATCAGGGCGGCACATGGGCGTTGCCGGGCGGCGCCCGCGACAGCGACGAGTCGGCGGAGGACGCCGCGGTGCGGGAGGCGCATGAAGAGGCCGGACTGCTCGGCACACAGCTGACGGTACGGGTCTGTGTGGAGACCAAGAACGTCGCCACCGTCGACGGGCGGGGCTGGACCTACACCACCGTGATCGCCGACGCCCCGCACCCGCTCGAAACGGTGCCGAACCGGGAGAGCGTGGAACTGCGCTGGGTCCCCGAGGACGAGGTGGACACCTTGCCGCTGCACCCGGGTTTCGCGGCGAGTTGGCAGGTACTGCGTGCCCGGCTGGCAGCTACTCCCCTGGCGCCCGGGCCGCCACCAGCTGCGCCCTGAGCCGGGCCCCGTCGGCGCGCGGATCGTCGGCGGTGGTGAGGGCGCGGACGACGACGACCCGCGTCGCGCCCGCCGCGACGACCTCGGGCAGCCGGTCCCCGTCGATGCCGCCGATGGCGAACCACGGCTTGGCGGGCGCCAGGTGTGCGGTCGCGCGGACCAGGTCCAGGCCCGGTGCCGGCCGACCGGGTTTAGTCGGGGTGGGCCAGCACGGTCCCACGCAGAAGTAGTCGACCTCTTCGGCGACCGCGCGCCGCACCTGCCCGGCGTCGTGGGTGGAACGACCGAGGACGGGCCGGGCGCCGACAATCTCCCGCGCCACCGGCAGCGGAAGGTCGTCCTGTCCGAGATGCAGCACGTCGGCGCCGGCGGCCCGGGCGATGTCGGCTCGGTCGTTCACGGCGAACAGCGCGCCGTGCCGGCGCGCCGCGTCGGCGAGGACTTCCAGTGCATCCAACTCCTCGCGCGCCTCGAGCGGGCCGAACCGCTGTTCGCCGAGCGAGCCCTTGTCGCGCAGCTGGATGATGTCCACCCCGCCGGCCAGCGCGGCATCGGCGAACTCGGCGAGGTCACCGCGCTCGCGGCGGGCGTCGGTACACAGGTAGAGCCGGGCGGTGGCCAGGCGATCGAGTGGCAGTGGTGTCGGCTGGTGCACTCAGCGAGGCTATCGGAGCCAGTAGGCTGGTCGACGATACACACGGGAGCCCGCGGAATGGGCTGAGAGTGGGCTGATGCGCCCTGACCGTCGCACCTGATCCGGGTCATGCCGGCGAAGGGAGGGAACACCGGTGGGAACACTGGCCGTGATCGGCGGCGGCGTGATCGGGCTGTCGGTGGCGCGCCGGGCCGCGCAGGACGGCTGGTCGGTGCGGGTGCACGACACTGGCGAGCCGGGGGCCTCGTGGGTGGCCGGCGGGATGCTCGCCCCGCACAGCGAGGCGTGGCCGGGCGAGGAGCAGTTGCTGCGGATCGGGCTGGAGTCGCTGGCGCTGTGGCACGGCGCCACGCCCGGTTCCTACCTGGACGGACTTGCGGCCGACGTGGTGACCGCGCGGGAGTCGCTGGTGGTGGCGGTGGACCGCGCCGACGCCGAGGATCTGCGCACCGTGGCCGACTGGCTGGCCGCACAGGGTCATCCGGTGACGCTCACGACGGCGGCGCGCGACATCGAGCCGTTGCTCGCCCAGGGTATCCGGCACGGCTTCCGGGCGGTCACCGAACTGGCCGTGGACAATCGCAAGCTGGTCGGGGCGCTGGCCGGGGCGTGTCGGGGTCTCGGGGTCGGTTGGGCGCCAAGGGTTTCCGACCTTGCCGAGGTGTCGGCGGATCTGGTCGTCTTGGCCAACGGCATCGATGCCCCCGGGTTGTGGCCAGGGCTGCCGGTGCGCCCGGTGAAAGGCGAGGTGCTGCGGCTGCGCTGGCGTGCCGGCTGTATGCCCGTGCCGCAGAGGGTGATTCGAGCCCGAGTGCACGGTCGCCAGGTGTACCTCGTGCCCCGCGAAGACGGGGTGGTGGTCGGTGCCACCCAGTACGAACGCGGCCGCGACACCGCCCCGGCGGTCACCGGGGTCCGCGAACTGCTCGACGATGCCTGCGCGGTGATGCCGGCACTCGGCGAGTACGAATTGGCCGAGTGCGCAGCGGGATTACGGCCGGCTACCCCCGACAACCTGCCGTTGGTGGGCAGGCTGGACGAGCGCACGCTGGTGGCCACCGGACACGGCCGTTCCGGCTTCCTGCTGGCGCCGTGGACCGTCGAACGCATCGCGACCGAATTGTCGGCGGCGGCCGACGCCGGTGTGAAGCCAGTGTGACAAGGATGGATGAATGAGGATTCTGATCAACGATGAAGCGGTCGATGTCGAGGAACGGACCACGATTGCCGGTCTGCTCGAGCGCCTCGGATTTCCGGAGAAAGGTGTTGCGGTGGCAGTCGATTGGGCGGTTGTTCCGCGATCTGGCTGGCAGACAACGCTTTCCGAAGGTTCCCGGGTCGAGGTCGTGACGGCGGTGCAGGGTGGCTGACTCGATGCTGACCATCGCCGGTCGCCGGTTCGGTTCGCGGCTGATACTGGGTACCGGCGGTGCGGCGAACCTGGCGGTGCTCGAAGAGGCGCTGGTCGCCTCCGGCACCGAACTGACCACGGTGGCGATGCGCCGCGTCGACGCCCGCGGCGGCACCGGTGTGCTCGACCTGCTCGACCGACTGGGCATCACCGCGCTGCCCAACACCGCCGGCTGCCGCGGTGCGGCCGAGGCGGTGCTCACCGCGCAACTGGCACGCGAAGCGCTAGGCACCGACTGGGTGAAGCTGGAGGTGATCGCAGACGAGCGAACGCTGCTTCCCGATGCCGTCGAATTGGTCCGTGCCGCAGAGCAACTCGTCGACGACGGGTTCGTGGTGCTGCCGTACACCACCGACGATCCGGTGCTGGCGCGCCGACTCGAGGACATCGGCTGCGCCGCGGTGATGCCGCTGGGCGCACCGATCGGTACCGGGTTGGGCATCTGTAACCCGCACAACATCGAGATGATCGTCGAGGCGTCCGGCGTGCCGGTGATCCTGGACGCGGGCATCGGAACCGCCAGCGACGCCGCCCTGGCCATGGAACTCGGTTGTGATGCGGTGCTACTGGCCAGCGCGGTCACCCGCGCGGCCGACCCGCCGGCGATGGCCGCCGCAATGGCGTCCGCGGTGACCGCGGGGTGGCTCGCGCGCCACGCCGGCCGGATCCCGAAGCGGTTCTGGGCACAGGCGTCGAGCCCGGCGTTGTGAACCGAGGTGCGTCTTCGACCGTCGGTTCTCCACCGGCTGCTCTTCTGGCGGTCGTCACCTGTTGTTGTTGACGCGTGGGCCAGTGCCTCGCCTGAGTGCGGTTGTCATCGGCTTGCGAGCCCGATGAGCTTGCGCACGGTGTTGAGATTGCGCCCGGTTCCCTGCACACCCAACGCCTTGGCGATCGCCTTGGCGTCCACCTGGGAGCGGCCCGCACCGTCGCGATAGCGGATGTGCAGGTCCTCGCCGATCACCTTCACCTGCGCGTCCGAAAACTCGGTGCTCTCGAAGTCTTTGATCGCCTTGGCCGTCGGCTTCCCGGTGAGGAAGTACACATACGAATAGCGGTCCTCGACGACGTCGAAGGGGTGGGCGTCGAGGGCTGTCTGCAATTGCGCAGGCGTGCGGCTGATCACTTCGCGGAAGAAGCCGCATTTCGCCTCGATGGCCTTCTCCAGCGCACGGTCGAACGTCGCACCCGTGCCCGGCACCGTGCACAGCAGGTTGCCCGACGCGATGTAGGTCGACACGTCGCCGGCACCGAGATCCTCGGCGATCTCGCGCAGCTGTGCCATCGGCAGCTTGGCGCCCCCGACATTCACGGCCCGGATGAACACCACGCGCCTGGTTGCCTTCGCCATGCATCCCAGTCTGCCCGCGTGTCAGCATGGGCGCGTGATCGCGCTGCGGGCGCCCCGCCGACCGCCCTACCGCGCTGATGGTGGTCGATCGTCGTGATGCGTGGGCGTCTACGGTGGTGCAGATGGGGCGAAAGTCACTGACCATTGCGGCGGTGTCCATGCTGCTGCCCGTGGCCGCAGTCGCCGGCTGCATCCGGACCGCCGAGTTCGCGCAGCCGACGGCACCCGAGGCCGACCGGTACGGCACCATGCTGCGGCAGCGGGTGAGCGTCGACGCGATGATGACGCATCTGCGCAAACTGCAGGACATCGCCGATGCCAACGGCAACACCCGCGCGATCGACACGCCGGGCTTTGACGCCAGCGTCGACTACGTTGCTAAAACTTTGCGGGACAAAGGGTTCGACGTTGCAACCCCGGAGTTCAGGGTGCGGTTGTCCGACGCCGAGCCCGGTAGCGTGAGCGCCGGGGAGGACACTTTCGGCGCCCGCGCGCTGAAGTACACCATCGGCACGCCTCCCGATGGGGTCACCGCACCGCTGGTGGCGGCGCCCGCCGACGACTCGCCGGGTTGCACGGCCTCGGACTTCGACGGCTTGGCGGTGCAGGGTGCGGTGGTCCTCGTCGACCGCGGCAAGTGCCCGTTCGAAGACAAGATGACGGCCGCCTCGATGCGGGGCGCGGTCGCGTTGGTGGTGGCCGACAACGTCGACGGCCCCGACATGTCCGGCACCCTCGGCCCCACGACCGAGGTCAAGATCCCTGTCGTCAGTGTCAGCAAGGCCGACGGCGCCACCCTGCGTGGCCGCGCTGGACCCGTGACCGTCCGGTTGAACGCCACCGTCCGCGACGTCACGGCCCGCAACGTGATCGCCCAGACCAAGACGGGCTCCACCGCCGACGTGGTGATGGCCGGTGCGCACCTCGACAGCGTTGCGGAGGGACCGGGCATCAACGACAACGGGTCCGGGGTGGCGGCGGTGCTGGAAACCGCGCTGCAACTGGGACCGTCGCCGGACGTCCACAACGCCGTCCGGTTCGGGTTCTGGGGGGCCGAGGAAACCGGACTGGTCGGCTCGGAACGCTATGTCGAGTCGCTGGACCTCGATGGGCTCCGCGACATCGCGTTGTACTTGAACTTCGACATGCTCGCCTCGCCCAACCCCGGATACTTCACCTATGACGGCGACCAGTCGGCCCCGTTGGCCCGCACCCAGGCACCGCCACGGGTTCCGGAAGGCTCGGCCGGGATCGAACGAACCCTGGTCGCCTATCTGGACGCCGCCGGCATGACCGCGCAGGACACCTCGTTCGACGGCCGCTCGGACTACGACGGCTTCACCCTGGCCGGCATACCGTCCGGCGGACTGTTCGCCGGCGCCGAGGAGAACATGAACGCCGAGCAGGCCAAGCTGTGGGGTGGACAGGCCGACACGCCGTTCGACCCCAACTACCATAAGCCGACCGACACCATCGACCACGTCGACCAGACCGCGCTGGGCATCCACGGCGGGGGAGTGGCCTACGCGGTGGGGTTCTACGCGACGGACATCAGCGGACGCAACGGGGTTCCGGTTCGTCAGGACCGCACCCGGCATGTGCTGGAGCCGACCTAGGAGGGGATATGGATTCGTACCGACATGACGATCTGAAGTTCGACGTGATCGACCGCGGCCCGGCCGACGGGCCGCCCGTGGTGCTGCTGCACGGCTTCCCGCAGTTCAACACCAGCTGGGAGCCGGTGATGGATCGGCTTGTGGCGCAAGGGTATCGGTGCCTGGTGCCCAATCAGCGCGGGTATTCACCGGGGGCCAGGCCGCCGCGGCGGCGGGACTACCGGCCGAGCATTCTTGCCGGTGATGTGCTCGCGCTGATCGACGAGATCGGTGGCGGTCCGGTCCATGTCGTCGGCCATGACCTGGGCGCGATGGTGGCCTGGCAGCTGGCTGCGGCCGCACCCGAGCGCCTGGCGTCGATGACGGCGCTCTCGGTGGCGCATCCGGCCGCGTTCAAGAAGGCGATGCTGACCAGTCGCCAGGGGCTGGCGTCCTGGTACATGTACGTGTTCCAGCTGCCGTTCCTGCCGGAGAAGCAGCTCGGGCGCGGCGGCGGTGTCGCGCTGGCGCGCGCCCTCGAGCACCGACTCGGGCAGACCCGTGAGCGCGCCGAACGTGACGCCCGCGCGATGGTCGGCACCGGTGCGCTCACCGGTGCCCTCAACTGGTATCGCGCCCTGCCGGATCCGCGCGACGGTCCCGGCCGGGTGTCGGTTCCGACGATGTTGATCTGGAGCGACGGCGACACCGCCTGCTTGGAAAAGGGCGTCCGAGGCAGTGCCGGTTACGTCACCGCCGATTATCGCCTCGAGGTGCTACACGGTGTCACACACTGGATGCCCGACGAATGCCCGGACCGGGTCGCCGATCTGCTGCTGGAGTGGCTGGCCGCCCACCCGATCCCGGCGACCTAGCATCACGGTTTGTGAACAACTTCCGGTTTCGGGGGCGAAGCGCACTAGCCTGGCCGGGTGAAGCGTCATCGACTGGCCACCGCTGCTCTGGCGGTGGCCGTCGCTGCGGGGTGTGCGGCGTCGACCCCGCCGCCCGCACCGCCCAAACCCCTGCCCGACGCGCTGGCCGAAAAGGTGGGCGTCGAGGCGATGATGGCTCATCTGCAGGCGCTGCAGGCGATCGCCGATGCCCACGACGGTAACCGCGCCGACGGCACGTCGGGGTTTGAAGCGAGTGTCGACTACGTAGCCAAAGCATTGCGGGACAACGGTTTCGATGTGTCCACACCGGAGTTCGAACGGCTGGACCAGCTGTCTCCCGGTAAGCCGACCCTGACCATCGGCGGGCGTGGGTATCCGGTCGACCAGGCGTCGTTGCTGTTGCAGACCCCGGTCAACGGAGTGCAGGGTCCGGTACTGCGACCCACCGCACCGTCCGGATGCGCCGCAGGCTATTACAAGACCGGCGTGCCGCGCGGCGGGATCGCCGTCGTCGACGACACCGCCTGCTCGGTGGTGGACAAACAGCGGGCGGCGGCGGCGGCGGGCGCGGCCGCGCTGGTCGTCGTCAGCGCGGGAGGCCGCAACGGGAGTCCGCCCGGGCTTTTCGTACCGGGTTACTACGAACGGCTGACTATCCCGGTGGCGGTCGCCAACCAAGAGGTCGGAGCCGCCCTGCGCCGTACCCGCGCGCCGGTCCGTCTCCTGCTCGACGCCAAGACCGTCAAGGTCAAGTCACGAAACGTGCTGGCGCAGACGAAAGCCGGGTCGACGCAGAACGTCGTGGTGGTCGGAGCGCATCTGGACAGTCCGGCGGTCGGGCCGGGGATCAACGACAACGGGTCCGGGGTGGCCGCCGTCCTGGAGACCGCACTGCGGCTCGGGCCGGAACCCGAGGTGACCAACGCCGTGCGGTTCGCGTTCTGGGGCGGATCCAAGGATCAGCTGGCCGGGTCGTTGCGCTACCTGGAGGGGCTGAGCCGCGACGAACTCAACGACATCGCGTTGTACCTGAACTTCGACGAACTGGCTGCTCCGAATGCGGGCTTCTTCACCTACGACGGTGACCAGTCCGGCCCCGTCAGCCCCGACGTCGGTCCCGAGGACGTGCCGATCGGTTCGGCCGGGCTGGAGCGGACACTGGCCGGCTACTTGAACCTGGCCGGCAGGCGGCCGGCCGACATGCCGCTCGGGGTGACCACCGATTACAGTGCGTTCCTGCGCGCCGGGGTGCCCGTGGGCGGGATGACGACCGGCGCCGCCCAGGTCAAGACCAAGACCCAGGCCCGGCTGTGGGGTGGCCGGCCGGGGGTCGCGTTCGATCCGAACCACCAGTCCGACCGGGACAACCTGGATGCGGTCAATCGCGACGCGCTTGCCGTGATGGGCCCCGGCGTGGCGTTCGCCGTCGGCACCTACGCGGGCTCGGTCGACGGGGTCAACGGAGTTCCGTCCCGTGCGCAACGCCATCGCGCAGCGCGGGGACCGTAGGATTCCGCGCACGCCGTTGGCCGAACGCGAGGAGTTCGCCGGGTGCCGCCTGAACCACCTGCGCCGAGACAGACCTGGCGCAGGTGGTTACTCGCACTTCCCCTGCGCTGTTTGCATCTCGATGATGGCATCGGCGACAGCCGCGGGGTTATCCAGCGGCACAAAGGTTCTCGCCCCGGGCACCTCGACGAATGACGAGTTCGGGAACAGGGCTGCCAGGCGGCGCCCGAGGGCAGGGGTGAAGCAGCGGTCCGCGGAGCCCCAGACCAGACGCACCGGTCGGGTGAAGAGGTGCAGTCGCGGTGCGACGTCCATCAGGTCGGTGCGGCCGATGCTGCGGGCCAGCGCGGCGAAGTCGGCTGCGATGCGGGAGTCGGCGCCGGCCGGCTCGATCCACGAGGCCGTCAGTGCGGGATCCGGTGTGCGGGCCAGCAGGCCGTAGCCGACAGGTGAATGGCGCAACACTCTGGGCGCCATGGCTTTTGCCAGCAGCCGGGTGGATGTGCCGGAGCGCATCAGCGCGAAGACCGCGTTGAACGGGAACGGCGGGAACTTGTCGAACGCGTCGCAGTTGGTCAGCACCAGGCGACCGATCCGCTCGGGATGGGCGTCGATGAGGAACTGGCAGATGCCGCCGCCGGTGTCGTTGCCGACCAGGGTGACGTCGTGCAGATCGAGGGCTGAGATGAAGTCGTGCAGCAGGCCGGCTACCCCCGCGGGTGACAGGACGTTGCGGTCACGCACCGGAATGGTGTGCGAACCCAACGGCAGATCGGGCAGTATGCACCGGAAGCCGTCGTCGGCGAGTCGCTGCGCCACCGCTGACCAGAGTCGAGAGTCCACGACGGCGCCGTGCACGAAGATGACGGGGGGATGCACCGAGTCGCGCGGCCCCGACTCGCGGTAGGCGATCGTGGCTTGCGGGAGATCGACCTGCGGCATTTCGGATATCCTTTCGGTGCAATTACAAACACTCGGTATGAAAGTTACGGACACGCTGCATGAAAGTCAAGAGTCCGGCCCGACGCAGCCAGGCGCAGCGCACCGCCGCCACCCGTGCGCAGTTGCTCGCCGCTGCGCGGAACCTGTTCGCCGACAAGGGCTTCAGTGCGGTGTCCACCCAGGCCATCGCCGACGCGGCCGGGGTGACCCGGGGCGCGCTTTATCACCAGTTCGCCGACAAGGCGGACCTGTTCACCGCGCTCTACGAGCAGACGGAGCGGGAGTTGGTGGCCGACGTCGTTGCGGCGATCGCCGCGCAGGACCCGACCGGACCGCTTGAGGCGATGCGGATGGGCGCCCGGTTGTTCCTGGACCGCTGCTCGGCGCCGGACGTCGCGCAGATCGTGCTGCTCGACGCGCCGTCGGTGTTGGGCTGGCAACGTTGGCGAGAGGTCGGCATCAAGTACGGGCTGGGTGTCATCGAGGGCATGCTGACCCGGGCGGTCGCCGAGGGCGTGATCCCGCAGCAGCCCCTGCGCGCGACCGCGCACGTCCTGTTGAGCGCACTCGACGAGGCCGCGCTGTACGTGTCGCGGGCCGCCGATGCCGACCGGGCGCGCCAGGACATGTACGCGGTGTGCGACCGGCTCATTGCGGGCCTGTCCTAGATCAACGGCCTGCCGCGCCGACGACCAGCGCAGCACGCCATGTCAACGGATGTTGCGGAATACGTTGCCGCCCATATACGCCAGGTAGCCGAATGCGCCGGCCAGTGCGAGGCGACGGGTCCGCCGACTCAGCAGACCGAGGCCGAGGGCGGTCTCGACACCGCCGTCGACGTAGGTGTGCTGGCGGGTTCGACGCGGGAATGCCTGGCTGGTCAGCGGGTCGAACAGGGTCGGGTTGGTGAAGTGCGCGACGCCGGTTGCGGCGAGGGCAAGCCCGGCGAACCGGGTCAGCCGGGACCGGCCGTTGGATGCGGCAGACATTGGGAAGCGTTGCCTCTCAGTTGATTTGATAGTC
This sequence comes from uncultured Mycobacterium sp., assembly GCA_964387245.1. Taxonomy (GTDB): domain Bacteria; phylum Actinomycetota; class Actinomycetes; order Mycobacteriales; family Mycobacteriaceae; genus Mycobacterium. The sequence goes on along the minus strand of CAYLWH010000025.1, from coordinate 5,187 downwards.
CGACAGCGGGAACTCCGATGCCTCGCGGATCGCTCTCCGCATCGACATCGGCCGGAGCAGGGTGGCCTCGCCGCTGGGGTTGAAGTAGTACGACCGCGACGAGGCGCAGTTGCCCGCGGTGAAGATCGTGTCGCCCAGCAGTTCGGTCATCCGGTCACGGTAACGGGAGTTGGCCTCGTCGGTGATCTCGAAGGTGCTCGCCCCGCGGCGTTTGATCTCGCCGAACAACCGGTCCATGTGCCGCATCTGATATTCCATCGTGTTGAAGAAGTTCAACCCGATGAAGGCGAACGGACTGGCCAGACTCAGGTAGTTCGGGAAGCACGGCATGGTAAGGCCCTGATAGGCCTGGAATCTGGTGTCGCGCCACCACTTTCCCAGGTTGCGGCCGTCGCGTCCGATGATCTCGATGGCCGGGAAGTTGGCCTCCCACAGGTCGAATCCGGTGGCCAGCACCAGGGTGTCGATCGCGGTCTTGGAGCCGTCGGCGTTGACGATGCCGTCGGAGGTGAAGTGGTCGATCCCGTCGGCCTGCAGGTGCACGTGCGGTTTGGTGAACGTGCGGTAATAGCTGTTGGAGAACGTCGGCCGCTTGCAGCCGAGGTCGTAGTCCGGGGTCAGCTTCGCGCGCAGTCCGGCGTCCCGGATCGAGGCGAAGCGGTGCATTTTGGCCAGGTCGGAGGCGGCGATGTTGAACCGTCCGCGGAACACCCTGTTGTGTACCACGCCGACGTAGACCATGAACTCGTAGATGCCATCGGTGACGGCGCGCACCGCGCGCTGGGTCAGCGGCGCCCGGGCGAACAGCTTCTTCGCGCGAGCGCCGAACCGCAGGTCGGGCTTGGGCACCACCCAGATCGGAGTGCGCTGGTAGACCGTCAGGTCGGCAGCGGTCTTAGCGATTTCGGGGATGAGCTGCACGGCGGTGGCGCCGGTGCCGATGATCGCGATCCGGTGTCCGGCCGGATCGAAGTCGTCGTCCCAGTCGGCGGTGTGGATGACCTTGCCGTCGAAGTCGTGGATGCCCGCGATCTCGGGCATTTTCGGCTGCGACAGGAAACCGGTGGCGGTGATCAGGTATCGGGTGTTCAGTGTGTTGCCGTCGGCCAGGCTGACCTGCCAACGCTGTGCTTCCTCGTCCCAGCGAGCGCTGTCGACGGTGACGTCGAAGCGCATGTGCCGGCGGACGCCGTATTTGTCGGCCACCTCGTCGGCGTACTGCTTGATCTCCGGGCCGGGGGTGAACAGACGCGACCAGTTGGGGTTGGGTTCGAAGAAGTAGGAGTAGCTGGTGGTGGGGACGTCGACGGCCAGGCCCGGGTAGTGGTTGACGTGCCAGGTGCCGCCGAGGTCGTCCTCGCGGTCCAGGATGACGAAGTTCTCGAAACCGAGCCTCTTGAGCTGGATGGCCGCGCCGATCCCGCCGAAACCGGCGCCCACGATCACTACGTCGAATTGCTCCGCAGTCATGCCGCAAACGGTACCTCAGGTACCGCGCGAACCTCTGTTGCAGTGAGCCCGGGTGTCACCGGTTGCGATGCAGGTCACCGAGCAGCCGTAGCGCGGCATCCACCGCGAGCCCCGGTACATCCAGCGTCTTTGCGCCCAGGTCGTGGCGCGCGCCGGTGATCTCGACGAGTTCGGTGGGGGCGCCGACGAGCGCGGCGGCTGCGCGCAACTCGTCGATCGAGCCGAACGGGTCGGCGGTGCCGTGGGTGAACACCGTCGGCGCGGTGATGCGCGGCAGATGCTCGGTGCGTGCGCGGTCGGGCTTGCCGGGCGGGTGCAGCGGATACGAGAACAGCGCCAGTACGTCGACGGGTGTGCCGTCGGCCACCGCCATGGACGTCATCCGCCCGCCGTAGGACTGTCCGCCGGCGATCACCCGCCCGTCGCCCAGTGCGCGCGCCCACTCGATGGCCTCGACGATCCCCGCCTGATCGGTCTTGGCCGATCCCGACGGCGGGCCCTTGGGCCGGCGCCGCCGGTAGGGCAGGTCGTAGCGAACCGCCAGCCAGCCGCGGCGGGCCCATTCGTCGCAGATCCGGATCAGCATCGGCGACTCGCGGTTGCTGCCGGCGCCGTGGGTGAGGACGACGGTGCCGTGCGGCGCGCCGGGGGGCTCGTGCGCGATCCCGGCTATCGGTTCAAGTTCCATGCGACAACCGGAACAGAGCGTTCACCGGGCCGTGACCGTGCCCGAGCGGGTACGCCGCGCGGATACACTCGGTGACCCACGACTTGGCGAACGCGACCGCGTCGGGCACCGAATAGCCGTGCGCCAGCGCGCACGCCGTGGCGGCGGCCAGGGTGTCGCCAGCCCCGTGATCGTGGCCGGTGTCCACCCGCGGTGCGTCGAATTCGTGGAAGTCGCGGCCGTCGAACAGCAGATCGGGGCTGTGCTTTGACGAACGCAGGTGTCCGCCCTTGACCAGCGCCCACTGTGGCCCGAGCGCGTGCAGCGCACGCGCCGCCTCGCGCTGGCTGGCGGCGTCGACGACCTCCACATCAACGAGCAGGCGCACCTCGTCGAGGTTGGGGGTGACCAGGGTGGCGATCGGGAACAGCTCGGTGCGAACCGCGTCCAACGCCGACGGATGCAGCAGCGGGTCACCGTGCATGGAGGCACACACCGGGTCGACCACGAGCGGCACGTGATCGTCAGTCCCGCTGAGAATTTCAGCGCGCCAGGTCTGGACGACCCCGGCGATGATGTCGGACGACGCCAGCATGCCGGTCTTGGCCGCCTGGATTCCGATGTCGGAAGCGACGGCACTGATCTGACCGGCCACGACGTCCACCGGGATCTCGTGGAAACCCTTGACGCCCACCGAGTTCTGCACAGTGACCGCAGTGACCGCGACACAGCCGTGCAGGCCCAGCATGGCGAAGGTCCGCATGTCGGCCTGGATGCCCGCGCCGCCGCCCGAGTCCGATCCGGCGATGGTCATCACCCGCGGTGGCGTCTGCCCGGGTGGGGTCAGGGGTAAGAACTCCGGTCCAGTCGTCACGTCACTCCCTACGCCGGCATTATCCGGTCAGGTTCATCCGGTCGACGGCGATCCAGCCGTCCTCTCAGCACGCTCGGTGCGCGCTCCCGTGGTTTACGTGTCCCAACATAGTCGAGCCCGACGAGGCGATCGGCACTCATCGAATGCCTGGGGCGGAAGATGAATTGCCCTGAGATGATTTGTATAGCTAACATATGTGTTTTGCGAATTGTGGATGCTGAGTGGACGACGAACTGATGACGACAGAGATCCAGATGACCGATACCGTTGCCGGAGCGGGCGACACCGCCGAGACCATCACGGCGCGCCGCCGGGTGCGGATGGACCACGACCATCCCCGTTACAAGTGGGTGGTGCTGTCCAACACCACGCTGGGCACGCTGCTGGCCACCATCAACGCCTCGATCGTGCTGATCTCGCTGCCGGCCATTTTCCGGGGTATCGGTCTCAACCCACTGGCCGCCGGAAACGTCAGCTACCTGCTGTGGATGCTGATGGGCTATCTCGTCGTCACTGCGGTGCTGGTGGTCCCCTTCGGGCGTCTCGGCGACATGTACGGCCGGGTGCGTATCTACAACCTGGGCTTCATCGTCTTCACCCTGGCCGCCGTCGCGCTGTCCTTCGATCCGTTGCATCTGGGCGGCGGCGCGGTCTGGCTGATCGCCTGGCGCGTGGTGCAGGGCTTCGGCGGCGCGATGCTGATGGCGTCGTCGTCGGCGATCCTGACCGACGCGTTCCCGGCCAACCAGCGCGGTATGGCGCTGGGCATCAACATGGTGGCCGCGGTCGCCGGGTCCTTCCTCGGTCTGCTCATCGGCGGTGTGCTCTCCGAATGGCACTGGAAGGCGATCTTCTGGGTCGGCGTGCCGATCGGACTGCTCGGCACCGTGTGGAGCCTGCGCTCCTTGAAGGAGATCGGCGTCCGCACACCCGGCAAGCTGGACTGGGCGGGCACGCTGACCTTCGGCATCGGCCTGACGGTGCTGCTGATGGGCATTACCTACGGCATCCAACCCTACGGTGATGCGACGACGGGCTGGACAAACCCACTCGTGCTCGGCGCGATCGTTGCCGGATTGGCGCTGCTCGTCGCGTTCTGCCTCGTCGAACTGCGGGTGGCCCAGCCCATGGTCGATGTGCGGTTGTTCAAATCGAAAGCGTTCGGCATGGGCAACCTCGCCGGTCTGATGTCGTCGATGGGCCGCGGCGGGCTGCAGTTCATGCTGATCATCTGGCTGCAGGGCATCTGGCTGCCGTTGCACGGCTACACGTTCGAGTCCACGCCGCTGTGGGCGGCCATCTACATGCTGCCGATCACCGCCGGATTCCTGGTGGCCGGTCCGATCGCGGGGTCGCTGTCGGACCGCATCGGCGCGCGGCCGTTCACCGTCGGCGGCATGGTGTTGATGGCGGTCTCTTTCGTTGCACTGCTGATGATTCCGGTGAACTTCGACTACTGGATCTTCGCGGTGCTGATCTTCCTCAACGGTCTGGGCGGCGGCATCTTCACCGCACCCAACACCGCGGCCATCATGAGCAGCGTGCCGGCCGATCAGCGCGGTGCGGCCTCCGGGGTGCGCGCGACGTTCTTCAACGCCGGCTCGTCGCTGTCCATCGGCATCTTCTTCTCGCTGATGATCGTCGGGCTGGCCGGCACCCTGCCCACCGCGCTGTCCAGCGGCCTTCAGGCGCAGGGGGTTTCGGCCTCGGTGGCCCACGACGTGGCCAATCTGCCGCCGGTGGGCAGCCTGTTCGCGGCGTTCCTGGGCTACAACCCGATCGCCGAGTTGCTGGAACCGTTCGGCGCACTGCATCAGCCCGGCGTCAACTTCGAGGTGCTGACCGGTAAGACGTTCTTTCCCGAACTGATCACCGAGCCGTTCCACGCGGGTCTGGCGGTGGTGTTCGGCGCCGCCGCGGTGATGATGGTCATCGGAGGGCTGGCGTCGATGTTCAACCCGGGGCGGTATGGGACCGAGGTGGGGGCCGACAACGCGGGGTGAGGGCCCCTGATCGCGGGGTTCCGGTATCCAGACCGGTTCTCCTTCGATGCGGAGGTGGTAGTCGGTGGGACTGGTGTCCTGCGTGTATGCAGTGGCTACAAGGACTTTCACGGTGATGCTCCTGTCAGAACGGTGGTTGGTCGTCGGTCGAGGCCGGTGGTGGGGGAGGCGGC
>CAYLWH010000024.1:29955-43343 GCA_964387245.1 uncultured Mycobacterium sp. | reverse complement strand
CACGCCGGAAACTCCCGTCACAACAACCTCACACGCCCCAAGTGAGAAAACCTCAACCTACTGAGACCGGTGTCCTCGAATGGAAGGTCGACGAACGTCTCCCGTGCCGTCACCCACCGCTGACCGCCCCGAGACTGTTCCGCCAAAAACATGGGCACGTCGGCGAGCTTCCCACGGGCGACCGCGGTACCCAGCTTTGCCCCGTAGCGAAGGAAGGCTCGAACGTCGTCCAGGTGTTGGCTTAATTCGTCACCATCAGGGATTGCCCGGTTCCGGTCTCGATACGCCTCAAGCCGCTGCTCGGCGCGTGCCGACTCGTCCCAGCGCTTCGTTCCGACTGCACCGTAGAACGCTTTCAGATTGGCTAACCGCGTGGCGTCCTCGTCGTCATCGAAGTAGGCGAGGTTGACGGGCACCCGCGACTTGACCTTGTCGCTGCGTCCGGACGGGAGGAACGTGGCAGAACCGCGCACATGGCTAACGAGATCGCGCTTCCTACGGCGCACGATTGGGACGTCCTCAAGTGCGCAGTAGAGCTCGTGGTGGCGCCCACCGAAGCCGATCAGTTGGTACAGACGAAGAAGCGAGTCATCGGTTCTTTCAGCCAACCAGGCGAACCACGCTTTCGGCGTGACCTTTTCATCGTCGTCGTACACCTCGCCATCGTCCTCGAGGATCTCGTCCGCGCTCTCAGCCGCACTCAGTGCTTGGTTCAGCTCCTCCCAGCCGAACTCAATGGTGTCCAGACCCGCAAGGAACTTGCCGGCACGCCCGTCGCGGTCCCGAATCCAGCGTGGGGTGACAGCGGGCGGGATGCCGGCGAAGTCAAACAGCGTTGGGAGGTCAGCGGGGTCCAACCAGTTGCGGAACTCGCTCGGGCTCGCCACGAGCGTTCGGGCGGCCGCGAAAGCCACCCCTTTCCCCCATACGGGCGTGATCTCCAGGTCGTTGAACGCCTCCCTGATTGCATCTCGGATTTGGTCGTACGGCTGACCGATCTGGTCATCTTCGTTCGGGAGAGCCGCAAGGAAGCTGTCGTCGATGAGGCCATCCGCGCACATGCCGGGTAGTGCCTCGGCGATCAGCCTCGCGATGTCTCCCACGAGGTCCACGTTGCCCGGGTCGTCCCGCACGCTGTCGCGAGCCACCGTGGAGGCAAAGGGAGCGTGGATGTGGAAGCGCAGGCCGGACGACTCCTTGACTGCCGGGAAGTAGATCGACACGTCGCCATCATCGACGGGGACGATCGATCGCCGAGGTGCGGCGTCCTGCCCCTCGGCCTGCTTCGCCTTCGTGCTTCGCGGACGATCTGCGGGCTCCACTTTGAAAGCCGCTGCCACCGTCAATGCGCTGGCATTCGGTCCAGGGACGCTGGCGTTCCCCGTCAGTCTGAGCCAGTGTGAATCGACGAAGTTGTCGCCTTCGGATCGCTTGATCGCAATGACCCGCGACTCGACGGGACCCCGCTCGATGATCCCGAAAGTCCCGTCATGCAGTTCGTAGGTGATAGTGCTGATGCGATTGAGGAACAGAAGTGTCTTCTCGTCGAGGTCCGAGAGTCCCTGCTCGACTTCTAAGCGAGCGGTTTCAGCCGGCTTGTCCTCGCGGTCGAAGGGGAAGGTGAACGTCGTCCAATCGGGCGGAGCCGTCCCGTCGATCGCTGTGGGAACGAAGAGATCATCGATCGCGAACGAATGGGCGCCTGATCGGACCTCGGGGCGGGTCGTGTAGGCGAAGACGGCTTTAAAGCCCACGCCGAACTTGCCGATCTGCGTGGGATCGTCCTTTTTGGTCGACTGGCCAATACCGGTGATCGATTCGATATCGGCGATCGAGAATGGCCGCGTGCCGTCGTGTCTGACCGTGAGCCGGTCCGCCTCCAGTGTGAACTCAACCGTTGTTGCGAAGGCGTCCTCCGCGTTCTGGAGAAGTTCATAGATGAAGTGCGCATTGTCTGGGTACAGCTCAGACAGAAGGCTCTTGAGACCCTCCTCGAAGTTGTTCTCGCGTGCAGACTCGACGTACCGGAGACGCTTCTGGCGCAAGTTCTCGAAGGCGGCGCTTTCAGCCATTGACGATCTCGACCGTTCCCGTGCAAAGCAGCGAGGTTGTGATGTCGCGGCGCCTGATGCTGTCCTCCAGGCGCCTGCGACGCGCCTCGAAGTCCTCTTCGAGTGAGCGCAGTTCGGATTCCCGCATGCGGCGGATGTTGTCATGCGTCGCCGACAGAATCTGGTCCTCGAGCAACTGCTGGCGGGCCTGGTGAGTGGCGGTTAACGAGGCGAGCTGGCTATCGACGTGGACGCGTGTCCGGTCCATGTGTGTCCCTCGCGCGTCCGACCAGGCCGCGTAGTGCTCGTCATCCAGCGTGGCGATCAGCTCCGCTGGAGCCACGTCCGAGTCGCTGGCGTCCACCAAGGTGCGCTCGACCTCGTCCGCCAAGCCGCCGGTAGCCGCGGTCACCACGACCTCGAAGTCGTCACGTGCACCTAGATAGGTCCACGAATGAATCGCCACCGGATAGATGCCTTCCGGTACCGAGGTCGACGGCACCCGGAGGCCAAAAGTGCTCTCGGGCGCGAACGTCTCCTCGTGTGCGGCTGCGACCCGCACAAGGTCGTGCACGGGCGAGAGGAGCTCGATGTCGCCACTAGAAGCCAGGGCGGCGTCAAAGGTGAACCGTCGCGATTGGTCCGAACCGGATTCGAGCCAGCGCCGCCATTGGGAGGTGCTGTCGGGTGCTGCGGCCAGCAGATCCTCCCGCAACGATGCCCGGATCTCCTTTCCGGGGCGGAAGAGGGCGACAGGACGCTCGAACAGCGTCTCGGCCCGCTCGTAGCCACGGCTGGACAGGTAGCGCTGGACGAGACGCGCGAGCTGCTCGGGACCAAGCCAGGGACTTGCCGCCCGCTCGACGCCCTCCTCGTCGAGCTTCCTCACTGGGAGCCCGAACAGAGCGCTCTCTCGCTCTTCGAGTTCTTCCTGCTCTTGTATCCGACCGATTCTGTTGTCCGCGAGTTGCTGGAGCCGAGCTTCGCGCTCGGCGACGGTCAGCGTGAGGTCCTCTGCGATCTTCCGGATGTCGCGGGTGAGATCTCCCAGGATGGCCTCGCTTCCACCCAGCGCTCGGTTGAACACCCCGATCCGCTGAAGGCATCGCTCGAAGATGACTGCGTCGACCGTGCCACTGACGACAAGATTCTTGATGGCTACGGTTTCGCTCGGCTGTCCGCGCCTGTCGATACGGCCGATGCGTTGTTCGATGCGCATGGGGTTCCACGGGAGGTCGTAGTTCACCAAGGCGTCACAGAACTGGTAGTCGAGACCTTCTGTACCGACCTCGGACGAGAGCAGCACATCGAGGGCCTCTGGGTCGGTGCGGGACTTCGCGAAGCGCGCGCGAAGGTCGCGCCTCTGATCGTCTGGCACCCCTCCATGCACGAGGCCGACCCGGACTCCCGTGGCCGTCAGGCGGTCGGCCAGGTACCTGAGCGTGTGCCTGAAGGTGCTGAACACCAGCAGCTTGTTGTTGTCGAGTTCTTGCTTCTCATCGACGTAGGCAAGCAGCCGGTGCAGCTTCGGATCCTCGGCCAAGTCAGCGGCCTGCCGCGCAATCTCCCGGATCTCGTCAACGAACCCGTCCAGGTCGGAGGTGTCGAGCTCGTCCGCTTCGACGTCGGCCTCGCTCCACTCCTCGGCGCTGAGCTTCCGCCTGAGCAGATCCTCCACGAATGGCGCCAGGCCATTGAGGCAACTCGCGGCCTGACGCTGGAGAGTGGACAGGACAAAGTCGAGCGACCTGCCGTGCCCCTTGGCTATGGAGATACGTCCAGCCAGGTCAAGCAGCAGGTCGTGGACCACCTGCTGTTCGGGAGTGAAGTCAACCGCGAAGGTTTCCGGCTTCCTCGTTGTAAAGGATCCGATGTCCCGACGCCTCGTGCGATTGATGAGCCCGGAGAATGTATTAAGAGACTGGGTGAGCCGAAGGGCGCTGACTCGTTTGCGGTCGTCCATGGAATCCTGATCGAGTAGATCACGCAGTTCCTGAGCGCGAGGGTCCGCCCGAATGACACGGCTGCCCCATGGTGTGGCGAGGGCGGCGTCCAACTCTCGAGCCGACTCCGCTTGCCAACCGTCATTGGCGATTCGTACCGCGCTTTCAACGTTCGCCAGGTGAGCGTTGGGCTCGCGCATCAGGTCGAAGGTTTGGTTGTCGACGAACGTGTCTGGACGCAGAAGACGCAGGAGCGTGCGCAGATCCTCGGTGCCTGTCTGTATCGGCGTCGCCGACATCAAGACGACGGCCTCGGCTGAGTCCAGCAAGTGTTTGACGATCCGATGGCTCCAAGTGTCACTGTTGCGAACATGGTGCGCCTCGTCGACGATCACCAAGTCGAACTTGACCGGCGGAATCAGCGAAGCAAGACCCGTCCTCGGCCGGCGTCCTGCGGTCTCTCCCAAGAGCAGCCGTTCATCGAGCAGGGAGTAGGGAAGGATCGCCTTTCGATACCGCGAGGGCCATCGGCCTTCGGCCCGCGTCTCGTCGATGCAGTGCCGCAGGGTGGCGCTGTCGAGGTGGGCGAAGTCCTCGTCAAACCGCTTGAGTTCCGACCGCCACTTGTTCTCGACAACGAGCGGCTTGGGGCAGATCACGAGGATCGAGTCGAGTTTCTGGCGCGCCTGCAGTTCCTTGATGATCAGCCCGGCCTCAATGGTCTTGCCGACGCCGACGTCATCGGCGATCAGGAGCCTTGGCCGGTCCGCGTTGATCAGCTTCATGACCGGGCGGTACTGGTATGGCTCGTAGTCGATGCGTCCACTGTTCAACGAATAGAGGCGGCTGACCGACGGGTGCAAGACTTGCGCCGCCGTGAGCCGGGCCTTCATGTCATCCGCCGACAGGTGTTCGACGGACTTCGGCTCGACCAGCTCGACTTGGCTCTCGTAGTAGGTCTGCGTAACGCTTCCGTGGAACACGGTCAAGCGCGCCTGTGACCCGGAATCGTCCGCCTGCGTGATCACGCCGGTGAGTTCGGGTCGCGCCTTCAAGCGGATCATTGCTCCAGGCACGAACGGGCTGGACGACGGCCCAGAGGCCTCGGCCGCCCGGGCCGTTGATGGAACACCTTCGTTGGGCGGGGGCGCGAGCGCCCCCAGCGCGTGGGTCCTTGCCACCGAAAGCTCACGGGATTCGTCACTGTCTGCGTCAAGGGCTTCGGCGAGAAGCGCGAGCGTGTCGATGTCCCTGTAGACGCGCTCCGGGCTCGGCTCTCGACCGGGGGCATCGTGCGAGTGGCGGTTGCGGACACTGGCCGCCTCTTTCAGCCAGTTCCGATCGTCCCACTTGACCAGTCCGCGGCGCCTGAACAGATCCCAGTTCTGGTCGACCACGCGGAGCGCGGCAGCGACGTCAAGGTGGTCCAAGGTCGACCACTGCTGCTCGTCGGCCTGCGCTCGCTGCTGATACGAGAGCTTGGCGAGCACGCCTTGGTTCCACCAGTCGGGGCCGAGTGTTGGAAGTTCGCGGCCGAGGAAGCGGCGCAGGAGGGTCGCTAGCGTTGTCAGCTGCTCGCGCATGTTGGACGCCATCACGCTTCCTTCGCGATCAGCTCCAGCGGGTTCAAGAACTCCCCGTGGTCGACCACCAGTTGCTTCAATTGCACGAAACTCACGGTGGCAGCCTATTCGGGAGGGCCGACGAAAGAGGGCCGGTTCGAACTACCGACGCGATCGCGCAGTGGTCCCGAACTGGGGAGGCTCCCGCAAAGAAGTACTCGATCTCAGATTGCTCGCGACCCTTCAGCGCCGGCGTTGTCCGGCGCTCTCAAGCCTTCCTGGATTTCATCCGTCACTCCCATATCGTCTTGGAATTCTCGGCCTCATCCCGTCCGAAACTATTTGAGAGCGCGCTGGTCAGCGCTCCCCCGCACTCTCAGATGTTTCCGGATCGGACATTTATGCTGTGTCCGATTGTCCGTTTCCGAACTTGTTGACAGTATTCCGCTAATACGTGAGAGCTCTCCGATTCCGGCCGGTTTTCCGCAACCACCTGACAGTTCACGTTGCTCCTGGTCTAGTTGCCGTTATCGCATGATCCAGCTTCACTCTGACGGTTCGCCGGCTCAATTACACACATCCCAAATCCTCGCTCGCCGCGGCGTCGTGGACCGCGCCGAACCGATGCACTCCTGTGCCGGAAGGGCGGGTGTCACGAGCTTCCGCAGGTGCCGCCGGCGAACTCCGCCTCGTGTTCGGAGATCCAGAAGGTGATCTGCCCGAGCGCGGCGGTCCCGGCGCCGAAACTTCCCGACTCCGCTACAGCGGCGATCGCCACGGCGACATCCCCGCTCGGTACCCGGATCACACCGTACTGGCGGACCAAATACATACCGTCGGTCCCCGGCCCCCACCCGCCCTTGAACCGCGCACCGTCCAGCGCTCCCAAGCCCCAGCGCTGGCCGACGGAGATGTTGGCCATCATCTCGAGCACCGGCTGATTCGCGGGGTTGCAGTGGGCAACCGACAGGAATCGGACCTGGTCGGTCAACGGCCAGAGCGTCTGCCCGAAGGCGGAGAACCCCGGCCTGGTGACCACGCTCTGCACCTGGGGCGCAGGACCCGGGTCGGCCAGTACCGCCTCGACCTTGCCGGCCGCCGTGTCGGAGTCGCCGAGACTCTCCCAGATCGACTGTGCAGCAGCGTTGTCCGATTGGGTGATCGCTGCGTGTATCGACCCTGTGACCTCGTTGGTGCCGCTGTCACGCAGCAGCGCCAAGGACAACGGCACCTTGATGGTGGACCAGGCTGGGCCCGACTTCCAGATCCCGAAGCTCAGCACGCGGTCGGGGTCGTGCACCGGCGCAACGGCCAGCCCGATCTCGGCGCCTATCGACTGCTGCAGCTCGTCGAATGACACCGAGAGTTCGGCCGACGGTTGCGGATTCACCTCGGGCGGCGGATCGCTTCCCAGTACTGGTGCCGGTTCGACGAGGGGTGACGAATTGCTCTGCACCGAGATCGGCTGCTGAGCCACACGGTCGTCGTTGCCACCCAGGACCTCCCAGATCTTCAGCCGGTACTCGACGCCCCCCAGAGCCGCGATCAGGCTCCCGACACACACGGTCGAGACGACGATGATCACGATCCGCCGCCGCGCGGGACGACGTCGATGGTCGGCACGAAGTTCGGTGCCCCTAGTAGACATAGACGACCGCGTCGTTGCCGCCGCGACAGGTCATCAAGCGCTCGATCCGGCACGCCATGGGATAGATCTTCTTCGTCACCGGACTGACTGCGATCACCGTGTCGGGTCCACCCGCACTCACGTTCGCGTTCGCGTTCGCCTCCGTGAGAACGGCTTCGGCGAAAGGACACGACGTGATCTCGGTGCCGCGGGCGGCGTGCACGTACCGTCCGCGCCCCGCACTCGAGCACTCGACGGCTCCGGGGGGCAGGGTGATCACCGCCGGTTCGAGGGCGGACAACACTCCACCTCCGGGGATGCCGACCGGGGTGGCGGAATCGTAACGGCTGCTCGACGTCCGCGTCGACGCCGAGACGTCGTCACCGGACCGCGACGCGATTAACGGGGTGATGGCGGCCACCACTCCGACGCCGAGGACGGCGCTCAACACGATCAGTGCGGTGCGTGAGGACGAGTTCTTCGTCGGGGCAACGGCTGTCGCGGCCGGCGCGGTGGTGCGGTGGGGGTCGCGCGGTGGCGCCGTCGGTGCGGTGACCATGTAGACGACCTGCGGGTCCGGGCGGCGGGCCGCGGCGGTCGCACGTTGCGCCTTGCGGTTGGCGCGTTCGTCGTCGATGGCGCACCACGGACACGGATCGGCTTCGGCGGGCATTTGATGCGTTCCGCGCGGGCAGGTGACCACCTGGATCCGCAGCAACGCCTCGCGCCATTCCACCGCCGAGGGCCGCGCCGAGGGGTCGCGTGCACCGTCGGTGAACGCCCGCACGAACAACCGCTGCACCTGCGCGGGCAGATACGTCACCGGCGGCGCCAGGGGATGCCGGGCTAGCGGCGATCCCGGTGCTCCGGCCCACGACCCGGACTGCGCCAGGGTAAACGCGTCGGGTTGATCACCCGCACCCGTCCAGGTGCCCCGCATAAACGGGTGGTTGCCGGCCATTAGCAGCAGGTGGATGTGGACTGCCAACGCGAACAGATCCGACGGACGTTCGCGCGCCCGCTCCCGCAGATTCACCGACGCCAACTCCGGGGCGGTGAACTCCGGACGCCCTACCCCGCACAGGAACTGGCGCCCCGATCCGTCGGTGAACTGCATCGAGTCGCAGTCGACCAACGTGACCTGGGTGGTGTCGGCGACCAGGATGTTGCGCTCCTGGAAGTCCCCGATCACCGCGTTGACCCGGTGCACCGCCTCCACCGCCAGGCACAGGTTGGCCGCGATGTTTACCAGGTGCATCCACGTCACCCCGCGGGTCCACTGCGGCGCCGAGGGCAGCGGATCGGCCCGGTACGACGGATTCGAGATCGAGTGGATCTCCACCGCGTTGCGCGTGTCCACGCGCGACATCACGTAACCCACCACGCCGCCGCTGTCGGAGAGCACGTGCACCGGCCAGGTCAGCACCACGAACCCGTCGGGCTGCACCGCCCCAGGCGGAGACACCCCCACCATCGCAGCCACCTTCTCCACCTTGGCGGCCAGATCCCCCAGAGTCGGATGGAACACCTTGGCCACCCACTCCGTATGACCCACCACCTCGCAGATCGTGCCCTCACCCGCCCTGGCGATCACCGCACCCAACGACAACTCGCCGCCGCCATCGAGACTGTAAACCGTCGTCATCATCCGTCCCCTTGTTCGGTGCTGCGTCGCCGGAGGCGGAGCCTCGTCACTCCACGCGGTCATGGCGCGTCGACAATGCGCTGCCGCTGGTTGTTGAAAGCGTGGCCAGGTTGCGATCCACGGCAGCGGACCCGATATCCGACCCGTCGAACAACGAGGCCACGAAGGTGACGCCCCGCAGATTGCCGACCAACCGGTACTCGTCCGCCGACGTGCCCGACGTGCCCGAACTCGACATGTCCAGTTCCGAGCTCGTGTAGCCGTGGTAGTCGCCGTCGACGCCGGGAACTTCGATCGTCGTCAACGTCGTTCGATGCGTGGCAGTGCCGATGGGCTCGCTACCGCTGCCGCTGCCGTATTCGGTCAGCTGGGTGTCGAAACTCGGACAATCCCGCAGAGTGGTGTCGAAATTCCGACCTAGCGCCGGCAAGTCGCGCATGTAGATCGTCACCGTCATCGACCGCCCCCGTGTTCCGGGGGTGGGTCGCAGGACGCGCTGGGGTGCACGACGTCGGGGAATTCCTTCTCGGGCCACATCAGTCTGTCGCAGGCGTCGATGGGTCCACTGCGGGTGGGGATGAAGCTGTCCGCGGAGTCGCCCTGGCTGTATTGGTGGTCTCCGATTGGCGGGAAATCGGACTGTGTTGCCAGCAGGTCGGTCACTGCGCCGAACATTGGTCGGCTCGGCGACGAAGTCGCCTGTCGAGCATTGGAACCCGATGACGTGGACGCGCCCGTTCCGGTGCAGCCGACGGCTGTTGCTGCAAGCGCGAGCAGCATCACGGCGGCGAAGCCCGCCGTGACGGGCTCGTTGCGGTTGGGCATTCGGGTTCTCCGCGGCAAGCTACGGATCAACCGTGAATGGCTGCTCACCGTGAAGGTGCTGACCCTGCTTGGTGTCGACGTCGACGACGTAGGTGTACTGACCGGGGGCTTTGATCGAGAACTTCCAGTGACCGCTCTCCGCGAATCCGTTGACGCTCTGGTTCGAGCTGTAGACGCTGTTTCCGTTGCCGTCCAGCACCGTTGAAGTTTCATGCCCCCAGATGATGGAGCCGTCGGTCGTGTCCCAACTCAGTCCGAGGTCGGCTGAGTAATGGCCGTTTGCGGTCCGTCCGAGTTGGAAGTGGTTGGGCTCGATCTCGGTGCCGTAGGCGAATCCGCGCTGCACGTGGATCGACAACTGCAGTCCGGTCGGGTCCGCCTGGGCCGGCGCCGCAACGCCCAACCCCATCAGCGCCGTCACGAGCCCCGCTAGCAGGACCCGCAGGCCTAACGCGACGTCGCCGCGGCACCGTGTCTGCAGATCATCTCGTCGAACCATGGGTACACACCTTTCCTTTTGAGCGGATCTCGCTGAATTGAGGGAACTCGGTTGGCCTCTCAACCCACCACCCGCTCCGTCGAAGTCCACCGGCCGTCGACGAACCGATGTGTGACTTCGATGGTCGCGTACGGCGAGTAGCCGAGGTCTTCGGTTGCTCCGCTGGTGTCGGGATAGATCAGCTTCTCGTCGGTGATGATCGCCGACCCGTCGATCCGGAGTTCATCGATGTAGCGAGATTCACCGTAGGTCTCACCACGCACCGGCGACGAGCCGGGCATGATGGTTTCTCCTACCGGCCGGGGCGACGACGGGGTTGAGAAGTCGAAAACCCGAACGAACTCCATCATGGACGAACGACCCGCACAACACATGTCGAACGTGGAGCCGAAGCACGTGAAGGTGACCACCGCATCCTCCGTCCCGTCTCCGTCGGCGTCGAGCCAGCCGAACAGCTTGGCATCGGTGATCGACGCGCCGCCGAACTCGCCTGACGGCGTGCGGGCTTCGCCTTTGCCGTCCTCGACCCTGATGGGCACTGTGTTGTTCCACCCGTAGTCACCCTTGGCGCAGGTCCCCGCTGGGAACGTCATGCTGAGGATGGTGGCATCGGTGACACCCGCCGGTTTGGACGGGCCGAGCTGTGGTTTGCATCGGCAGATGGTGATGGTCTTGACCTTGCCGGAGACAATGCCGCCGGCATCGGAGAACTCGTCGACGAGAATGCGGAAGGCGTTCGAGCTCGCCGGATCGGCAGCCGCGGCGTAAAACACACTGTGGGAACCGTCGCCGTTGCGCACAGAGGCCAGCGCGTTACCGTAGAGCTCGTGCGCCCGACTCAGCGGAGTACCCGCCCGCACACCGTCGATCGTGCGCCCACCATCATGCGGAGCGATCGAATCGAGCGTCCCGTCGACGAAGCCGAAATCGCAGTCCCGCCACACCACCACGACACCACCACTGGTCGACGCGTCCGGGAAGTCGGAGTGCACCTTACGGATATCGGCCAGACTCTGCCCGAGCCTGATGTCGCCCTGCCCGTCCGACGACAACGCGGACGCAGCCGACGCGACGTTCTGCGTGGCCAACAGTCGAGCCGCCAACTGACTCGCATTCGCCGCCTGAACGAACAGGCCTCCGGTGGCATCGGCGATGCAGCGCAACTGATCACTGGCCGGACCGTCCGTCTTGAAGCCCACCGTCGAGATCGTCAGATTCGGATGGGCCCTCTTGGCCTGCGCGGCCTCGTCGCACGGCGGCTGCCCGCACGTGTCCTCACCATCGGACACCAACACGATCGCCTGCGCCCTGTCGTCGGCCGGCAACTGATTGACCGCGGTACGAAGCGCGAGGCTTATCGGCGTGTACCCCGATGCCGTCAAACCTGAAATCCCCGAACGCATCTGATCCCGATTCAGGGCGCCCAGCGCGATGACGGTCCTGACGTCGGTACAGCCGGCGTCGTGCTCCGCGTCAGACGACCCGGTCCCCGTACCGTATGTCTCCAACGCGAGTGTCGCGTCGTCGGGCAACGCGTCGACCAAACCCTGCGCGGCGGCCTTGGCCGCATCGATCCGCGGACCCGGCGCATCGGCTTCGTTCATCGAACCGGAGGCATCCAGAATCAACACCGTCGGCACGGCCACGATCTGCGGAGCCGCAGCGGCTCTCGCCGACGAACCATCACCCCCACCCGAGCCACCCTTGAACGCAATGACCGCGACCCCGACGGCGGCCACCACGATCACCACGGCGGCCACCGCGACAGCGGCGATCACCGCAGGCCTCGACCACCACCCCCGGGCAGCCGCCCCGGACTCGGCACCGACATTCCACACCGGGGGCGCCACAACGGGTTCAACCGGCCGCACGGCGATCCTCGGAGCGGATTCCGCCTCATCGGCAACCCAGAACTCCCACCCTGGCGGAGGCGCCGGCCACGACGGATCCACCTTGCGACCAGGACCCGGTGACCACCCCGCAGGCACCGGCCAGTTCGGCGGCGCATTATACCGCATCAGTCCCCCTAAATCGCCGGCAAACAGCACTTACACGCCGCATCCTCGCACGAGCAGCGGCGTCAGATGTTCCCGAATCAAGGATTCCGTCCGGCCTTGGCATCCGGCACGGCGCACGGTCGAACCCGAGAACAGGTGCCACGGCAGCGCTTCTGCGATTAGATGCCGGAGACAGGGTCGCGCGCGACGGCCATGGGTACGAGTGGGGACGGGCTGTATGAGATCGGGTGAGGCGGAGTTGGCGGGCGCGACGGTAGCGATCATCGACGACCACGACGTCGTCCACGCTGGCATCGAGGCGTGGTGTGCGGATGCCGATCCGCCGATCCGCGTCGTCGGCTCCTACGTAACCCCGCAGGAGTTCATGGTGAGTCATCCCGACCCCGTCGGCGAGCTCGACGTCGTGCTGTTGGATCTCCAAATCGACGGCAGCCGACCGGATTTCGACACTCTCACCAAGCTGTGCGCCCGTGGTCAACGGGTGATCGTATACTCCCACATCGCCACTGACGAGGTCATCCTCAACTGCCTGGACCTGGGTGCCGTGACGTATCTGGTCAAGTCTGAGGGCAAACGCCACCTCATCGACGCCATCCACGCCGCGCACTCGACCGAGCCGTACATGGGCCCGCGGATGGCCAAGGCGATGCTGAACGAGCACGATCTCGGACGCACGAAACTGTCGCAGCGCGAGAAGGAGGTGCTGGTCGCTTGGTTCCAAACGGAGAGTAAGGAACTCGTCGGCAAGCAGCTGTACATCGCGCCTACGACCGTGCGGACGCACCTGCAGCGAGTGCGGGCGAAGTACGCCGGCGTCGGTCGCGATGCGCCCACGAAATCCGCTCTGCTCGCCAGGGCCATCGAGGACGGACTGCTCGGCCTCAACGACCTCTAACCGCACTCGGTTTCCACGGCTCGCCACTTAAGGAACGACTGCGACGGTGGTGGTCGGCGCAGTCGACCTGGACCCACCGGAGGAGCTGGACCTGCCGGACGAACTCGACCCACCGGACGAACTCGAACCGCCGGACGAGCTCGAACCACCCGAGCCGAATCCGGGGATGAACGGAAGTGCCGGGATCGCGGGGGCCACTGGCGCCGGTGCCGGCGCCTCGACCACCGGCTCCTGCGTCACCACCGGTGCCTGGGTGACCACGGGCGGTTGCGTCACCACCGGCTCCTGCGTCACCACCGGTGCCTGGGTGACCACGGGCGGTT
>CAYLWH010000024.1:0-29855 GCA_964387245.1 uncultured Mycobacterium sp. | reverse complement strand
GCTCCTGCGTCACCACCGGTGCCTGGGTGACCACGGGCGGTTGCGTCACCACCGGTGCCTGGGTGACCACGGGCTCCTGCGTCACCACCGGCTCCTGCGTCACCACCGGTGCCTGGGTGACCACGGGCGGTTGCGTCACCACCGGCTCCTGCGTCACCACCGGTGCCTGCGTCGTCGTGACGACTGCGGGTGCCTGGCTGGTCGTTGGCGTTGTGACCGGAGCCTGAGTCGTGGTCGTTGTCGACGACGTCACCGGGGTCTGGGTCGTCGTTGTCGTCGAACTACTCGTCGGCGACGACGTGCTCGTCGTGGTGGACGTGGTAGAGGACGTGGATATCGAGGTGGAGGTGGACGACGTGGACGTGGACGTGGACCCACTCGGCGGCGTCGACGAGGTAGACGATCCCCCGCTCCGCTGCTCCGGTACCGGCACCCCGTCGGTCGTCCCGCCAGACGACGAGCCGCTCGGATCGTTCGAGGTCCCAGACCCGTTGGGACTCTGACCGGGCTCGTCCGGTGCATCCTTATGGTCGACCCCGGAATCCTTCTTGTCGACCTCTGAGTCACGCGTCGGCTGCTTTTCCGTGCCGACCCGGGTGCCCGTGCGAGGTTGCGGCGGCGCGATGCGCTGATTCAGGATCGGGATGACCAGCTGGGAGCCGACCTGGGCGATCTGAGTCGCCGCCTGGGTGACGGCCAGGCCTGCGTACAACCCCGAGAGATCCGGCCCCGCGGGAATACTCCCCTGCGGTACGGAACCGGGATCGCCGGCGGGAACGGGGAATCCGCCCGCGTCCGGCGGTGGTGGGGTGCCCTGATCCGGAAATCCGCTGAATCCGTCCGACCTTCCGGTGCCACCCGGACCGTAAGGGCCACCCGCGTTGTAGGAGTCGCCGTAGACAATGCCGGTCGAATCCGGCGCGGCCTCCTCGACCGCCGCTGGAGGCGGCGGCGGGGGCACGTAGATCACCGGCGCCCCCGCGGAGTCCGGCACGTTGCCGACCGCGGGTTCGAACCGCACCGGCACACTATCCGGTTCCTGCACGAAGAGCTCCTGAGCAGCCGGTCGCACCGAGATCGCGACCGTGACCGAAGCCGCCGCAACCAGCACCACCGCCAGCCCGGCGACCGTACTGCCTACCAGCAGCGATCGTGGTCGCGTGACGACGCCGACCGGATCGGATTCGTCGTAGGCGACCAGCGGGGCGAGCGGCACCTGCAGCGGCACGTCCTCGTTCTCTGCGTCCCGGTACGGCGTGCTTCCGGTGTACACGCGGCCGCCGGTATCGGGCACCTGGGAGTAGGCGAGGTGGGTGGGTTGCACCGGGTTGATCTGAGTCGGTGTCGTCGTCGCCCCGGTGTCGACATCGAGCTCCGGCGCCGCCATCGTGGCCGGGCCTGCGGTCCCCGCCGTGGTCACTCGCGGCACGCCGGCCGCCACCAGCGCATCGCGCAGTTCCGCGATCTGGACCGTGTCGGCACCTTCGAGCTGAGTCGAAATCAGCCTGTGATTACCGGCATTCAGGGCGAGGTGGGTGGTTACGACCGTCTGAACGATCTGGGCCCGCCTGTCGGCAACGGTGGCGAAGTCGATCACCGAGTGATCGAGCCGCTCGCCGAATGCACCCGTCATGGTCAACTGCGCGGCCGCATCGCTGACAGCTACCGCGAGATAGACGTCCATGAACCCTCTCCCCCTATGAACGAAGCGACGTGGTGTGGCCGACGTGCAGGCCCCGCCCCGCGCGCTGGCCAAACCCGCCTGAGACTACATCGAATGCAGTCTGCTCGGCATGTTTGCTCGAACAGAGGCTCACTTTCCACTTTTTCCCTGGTTCCTGAAGTGCTCCGGCACGTCGCAGCCACAGTCTCGCACCGCCGACGATCCGTCCGATATCAGTCAATCGGGCGACACCACGACATCTGAGCCATCCGACTACACCGTCGGGACATCGGAGGTCGCGAACCACAGCGCGGCGGCGGTGAGTCCGATGATCAGATAGATCGCGCCGATGATCAATGCGGCGTTTGCCGTCGCCGCGTTCCCGGCGCCCGCGCGCCAGCTTCGCAATCGGGCAGCGAACGCCATCGGGATCGTCACGGGGACGGCGAACACCCCGAAGGACACCGCCAGAACGAGCGCGACCGCTGCATATCCGCTGTCACCTCCATTCTGCGGTAGCGAACCGGGCGCCGCATCGCCCAGCGTGGGCGAGCCCGCACGCTGCGGAGCAGCAAGCGCAACTCGCCCACCGGACGGCAACCCGGCCCCCGACGTCGACGGGACGGCCGTCGGCGCCCCGGGCGTACCCGCGGTGTAGCCGGCACCGAACCGACTCGGCGGCAACGCCGAACCGCTACCGGCCCCCATCGACCACCACCGATCCGATGATCCCCTCACTCATCGTGGGCTCCCTCACCAATCGCCGGCGGTGTCGATGCTTGAATCGTGTCCGCCGTTGCTAGAGAAGGCAATCGTACGATTGGTCGACATCGATCGCCTGCGGGCTGGCAAACCCGGGCTTACTCTCTTCTCTTGTCGGAGTGCCCCGCTACACGCGCAGCCGATCATGCACGAGCCGGAGGGGAGGCGGACTTGACGTCGGGTCAGTCGGTCGGCGTCGATTCGCCATGTTCTCACTGCGGCTCGCCACTACGCCCGCACGCGCCGTTCTGCGGCTCCTGTGGGCAGGCGGTACAGAACCGTGTCGTCGCGCCGCCGACAGCGCGCACCGTTTCGGCCACCGCCGCTACCCAGGGTGCGCCGCCGCCGTCCGCACAACCGCAGCCGGTCGACCAGATCCTGTTGGCGGGACGCGAAGTCAGGGTCTGCGCCGGGATGCTCGACATCGCGGCCACGCTGAGTCCCGTCGTATCCCTCGCGGTAATCGCGGCACTGCTGGGTGTTCCCGCGGTGCTCTACATCGTGGTGCCGGTCGCCGTCGTCTCCGTCTGGATCTGGCAGCAGCTGTGGCTGGGTCTCACCGGAACATCCGTCGGCAAGGCCGTACTCGGCCTGCGCGCCGTGCATTCGGCCGACCGGAGACCCCCTGGCTTCCCGGCGGCCGCCCTTCGCAGTCTGATCTTCGGGGCCAGCCTCGGGATCGCTGCGCTACCGATACTCATCAGCCCCACCCCACGGGGAAGACACGACCACATGACGGGAATCGATGTGATCGACGTGACCATCGGCGGTAACCCGCTGGGCCAACGCCAACAGACCCCGCTACGCAGGTCGATCGACCGCAGCCTGAAGCGAGTTCAGTCGCCGGTACCGCTGGCGTCGGCGGGTAGGCGGGGGGCGCCCTAGATGCACCTCAAGTTCATTCTGCGTCGCGACGACGGGACGCAGGCTCAACTGGCGATGACGGCCGACGCCACCGCGACAGTCGCCGACCTGGCGACAGCGCTCAGCATCGGCGACCCGGAGCACCGAAGCGCTCCGAAACCCCGAAACCCGACCCTCAAACTCGAGCACAACGCCTTCGATGCGAACGCTCAGGGCCGGGTGCTGAACCCCACGCGGGGACTGGTCGAAGCGGGCATCAGGTCCGGCTCGCGGGTCAGCGTCACCGCGGGTGCCGCCGCACCGCCGCCAGCCACCCGCACCCGCGGACGCGCCGTCGCCGTGCTGCGGGTACTCGAAGGTCCCGACGCCGGCCGCGAGTTCTCGCTTCCGCCAGGGAATTCCACCATCGGCACGCAACCCACAGCCGACGTCGTGCTGTCCGACCCCGGAATCTCCGGTCTGCACGCGACCGTCAGCGTGGGCGAGAGCATCGAGGTGTCCAATCTGGCGGGTCCGTCCGGACTCGTCGTCGGCGGACGCCCGATGCAACGTGCACTGCTCGGCATCAGCGATGTCGTAGGGCTGGCCGGGACCTCGATCGCGGTCGTGCACACCGTGCGACCCGGGTTGCTCCAATCCGACAGCCCTGTGGTCGAATTCAACCGCTCGCCGAGGGTCGTGGCTCGGTTCGACGAGCGGCCATTCGCGGCTCCCAAGTTGCCGCAACGGCCCGAACCCGAACACTTCCCGTTGGTATCGACACTCCTGCCGCTGCCGATGGGGTTGGTGTATTTCGCGATCACCAAGAGTCTGCTGGCCGTCGGATTCATCGCACTCAGCCCGCTGCTGATGCTCGGGATGTACTTCGACCAGAAACGACAGAACAAGAAGAAGCGCAAGCTCGAGGCCGAACGGTTCGCCGACGGGCTACGCGCGCTGGCCGCAGACCTCACCGCCGCGCAGCGAGTCGAAGTGGCCGTACGGCTCAGCGAGCGGCCGGCACTCCCCGAAGTCGTGGATGCGATCCACCGACTCGGCCCGCTGATGTGGACGCACCGCCCTGAGCACCCCGGCTTTTTGAGCGTTCGTCTCGGACTGGGCGACGCGGCGTCGCGCTGCCGCGTCGAGGGCAACGACGAACCCGACGCCGAGCCCGGCTACCGTGAACAGCTAGCCGCGCTCAAGGAGGAGTTCGACCAGGTCAAGGACGTTCCGATCGTCGCCGACCTCACCAAGTGCGGCGCCCTGGGCATCTGCGGCCCGCGCGGGTTGGTGGACGGCGTGGCCCGTGGCGTCATCATGCAGTTGATCGGGTTGCACTCCCCCGCCGAGTTGGCGGTGGCTGCGTTCTCGTCGCCACATTTGCAGGGCTCATGGGACTGGCTGGAGTGGATTCCGCACACCGGTTCGCTGCACAGCCCACTCGCGGGGAATCACCTGACGGACAGCGTCGAGGGCGGTTTCGCCCTGCTGTCGCGGCTCGAGGATCTCGTCAAGCAACGCACCGAAGCGATGGATATGCGGACACCGCCGCAGTACGGGCCGGTCTCGGAAGCAGGTGCCTCGATGTCGGCCTCCGAACCACCCGCCCTGACGACACCCGCGGTGATCGTCCTGGTGGAGGACACCGCACCTATCGACAGGGCGCGAATGACCCGGCTCGCCGAGCGCGGATCGGCGGTCAGCGTGCACATCGTCTGGGTCGCCACTCAGGTCAGCAGCCTGCCCGCCGCGTGCCGCACCTACGTCCTCGTCGAGAGCCCCACCCAGGGCGCGACGGTGGGCGAGGTTCGGCACGGCAGGCACAGCTTTCCGGTCGCGTGCGAAACACTCGACGTCGACGCCGCCAAGCAGGTCGCACTGCTGATGGCACCTGTCGTGGATGTCGGTGCGGCGGTGGAGGATGCCAGCGATCTCCCTCGCACCGTGTCGTACCTCGGCCTGACCGACCCGTCCTTCGGCAGCGACCCGGCCGCGGTGATCGGATTATGGATGTCGAACGACTCCGTGATCAACCGCACCGGACCGGTTACGCAGTTGCGCGCCGCTCCGTCGCTGCGCGCACTGGTCGGCTCGACGGGTGCCGAGGACTTCTACCTCGACCTCCGCGAGCAGGGCCCGCACGCTCTCGTCGGCGGTACCACCGGCTCGGGCAAGAGCGAGTTCCTGCAGGCCTGGGTGATGGGGATGGCCGCCGCCTACAGCCCCGACCGAGTGACGTTCCTGCTCGTCGACTACAAGGGCGGGGCCGCCTTCGCCGAGTGCAATCACCTGCCGCACACCGTCGGGCTTGTCACCGACCTGTCTCCACATCTGGTGCGACGTGCGTTGACATCGTTACGTGCCGAGATCAAATTCCGCGAGGAGCTGCTCAACGACAAGAACGCCAAAGACCTCGCCTCACTACAGCAATCCGGGGATCCCGAAGCTCCTCCCAGCCTGGTGATCATCGTCGACGAGTTCGCCGCGCTGGCCTCCGAAGTCCCCGAATTCGTCGACGGGGTGATCGACGTGGCTCAGCGCGGACGTTCGCTGGGGTTGCACTTGATTCTCGCCACCCAGCGTCCGGCCGGCGTGATCAAGGCCAGCCTGCGTGCGAACACCAATCTCCGAATCGCATTACGGCTCAACGACGCCGATGACTCACTAGATGTCGTCGACGACAAGCAGGCCGCGTTCTTCCCACCCGAGATCCCCGGACGCGCGGTCGCCAAGACCGGGCCGGGCAGATTGACCACCTTTCAGGCCGCCTACGTGGGCGGCCGCTCGGATGACCAACCCGATCGCGCTCCAATCGACCTGTGCGAATTCGTGTTCGGTAAGCGCAGACAGTGGCGCACGGAGCTGCCTTCGATTCACACCGGAGGTCGTGCGGGGCCCAACGACATCAGCCGAATCGTCGGCACCATCACGAGGGCGGCCGACCAACTGCGCCTGCCTGCACCCCGCAAGCCGTGGCTGCCGCCGCTCGCCACGGTGTGCCCGCTCGAGAACCTGCCCACCCCACTCCGTGAGGGCCAACTCGTCATCGGCCGCTGCGACCTGCCGACCGACCAGAGCCAACCCGTCGGCTTCTTCGACCCCGACGTCGACGGCAATATGGCGATCATCGGCACCGGTGGGGCCGGAAAGTCAACAGCGCTGCGCACACTCGCGGTGTCGGCCGCCTTGGCTCCCGGTGACGGCCCCGTGCACGTGTACGGGTTCGACTTCGGCTCGGGCAGCCTGCGGGTACTCGAAGCTCTTCCGCACGTCGGAGCCATCGTGTCGGGCGACGACGACGAGCGCATCGGTAGGGTCCTGCGACGACTCACCGAGGTGCTGGACGATCGCGCCAACCGCTTCGCACGTGCGCACGCCGCGAGCATCTCGGACTACCGCAAGCTCAGCGGCAATCACGCCGAGCCCCGAATACTGCTGCTTGTCGACGGTATCAGCGCGTTCCGCGACGCCTACGAGTTCATCGGTCAGTCAACCAACTTCGCGATGTTCAGTCAGATCGCCTCCGACGGTCGCGGACTTGGACTGCACGTCGTCGTGACCGGAGATCGGCCCGGAGCCCTGTCCACCTCGTTGGCATCCACGATGCAGCGCCGGCTGTATCTACGGCTCGCGAACGACGACGACTACGCGGCCGCCGGCGTGCCCTCCGATGTACTGACGGCCAACTCGCCGCGCGGGCGGGGCATCATGGCGGGTCAGGAGTTTCAGATGGCAGTCTACGGCGGGGACGCCAACCTCGCGGTCCAAGCCGCCGCCATCGAACGGCTCGGCGCTGCGATGGCCGAACAAGGTTTCGCGGCACCGGCACCGGTGGAGCGGTTGCCCGAGGTCATCGCGTTGGACACGCTCCCCGCGGCCCCTCAGAGCGGGCAGGCGGTCATCGGGCTCGCCGATCAGAATCTCACCCCGGTCGGCTTCGCACCGCGTGGCGTGCTGATGGTGACCGGGCCGCCGGGCAGCGGTCGCAGCACCGCATTGCTGACCCTTGCTCAGGCGGTACGCCGGCAGGATCCCGCGTCACGGATCCTGTACATCGCCCCGAGCGCCTCGGCCGTCAGCGGGCTGGATATCTGGAGTGAGGTGGCCATCGGCGTTGACCAAGCCGGCGAACTGGCGAACCGGCTGGCGCTGACGTTGGACGCCGGCGCTCCGGCGCAACGGATCGTCGCCGTGATGGAGTCGATCGCCGGATTCGGCGACACCGCAGCCGAATCCGAGCTCACCACCTTCGTGAAGGCCATGTCGGAGGCGGGCATGCTGGTGATCGGCGAATCCGAGGTCTCCACGTGGAGCCAGATCTGGATGCTCGGTCAGCCGTTCAAGTCCGCCCGCCGCGGACTGGTGCTGGCACCGACCGGCCTGGAAACCAGTTCCCTGCTCAGCACCGAACTCGGGCGCGTCCGCAACAAGCAGTATCCACCCGGCCGTGGTGTGCTCGTCGAGAAAGGCAACGGCGTGTGGTTGCACGTCGCCAACCCCATCACCTGATCCAGATCCCTCGGCGCAGTGTTCGCGCCCCAGTGAAAGGCCGCGAGAAGCTCCATGGCATATCAAGGTGCCGATCCCATCCAACTCCGCACCGCGGCTGCGCGTTTCGACAACGTCGCGAACACGCTGGACCAGTTGATCAAGACGCTCAACGGCAAGATGAACGTCGGCAATCTGTGGACCGGTGCTGACGCCGAACGGTTCCGGTCGCAATGGGTCGGCCAGTCCAGTCAGTCCGTCAAGGCAGCGGCGGAGGGCCTGCGCCAAGCCGGAATCGATCTGCGGCGCAACGCCGAGGAGCAGGAGCGCGCCAGCAGAGCGGTCGGTCCCGCGACATCGCACAGTGGCACCAACGGGAGCGCACCCACCTCACCGAACGGCACATCGGCGCTGTTCGAGCGCGTGAAGACCAGTGATGGCTCGAAAGACGGTATCTACATCGAGCAGGTTGTCGGAGCCGACGGCAAGACCCGCTTCGTCGTGTATCTGAACGGCACCGCGGCAGCGGACCGGCTGACGGCCGAGCGAAACGCGGACGTGATTCAGGGCCGCCCCGACAAGTACATCACCGACACGATCGACGCGGCCCTCGCCGCGGCCGGGTACAAGCCCGGCAAGGACGGCCCCGACATCATGCTCGTCGGCTTCAGCCAGGGCGGCATGGACGCCCAGAACATCGCGGCCGCAGGCAGATACCACGTCACGGACCTGGTCACCTACGGCTCGCCGCTGACTCATGCCGATCAGGCCGGGATCAACGCCGTGCACCTCCGCGCCAAAGGCGATGGCGTGCCGGAGATTCCCGGCAAGATCGCGACGGCCATTCCAGGGCCGGCGGGCACCGTGGCCGGGTTGGTCAACGGCGCCGTCGGGGGTATCGGCGACAGGGTTCCCTTCACCGAACCGTTGACGGGTCAGTCGAGCCACATCTTCGGATACGATCCCAAGATCAGTGCCCCCGGCGCGTTCGATGACCGCAAGCTCGACATGGACGACGCCTTCAACTTCTTCGGCGGTAATCACAGCAACCCGAAGACGTACGAGACCGTAGGTCAGGCCTTCGACAACTCGACGGACCCGCAGTGGGCGGCAGCCAGAATCAGCATCGCGAAGTTCCAGGGCGAGGTCGTCGCCACGGTCGATCCGGTGAAGTCGAAGAAGTGAGCGCATCACCGGGCTGGATCGACCCGAACGCTCCCATGACGACGAAGGTGAACCCGAACGCCCGGATGATCCTGGGTGTGGTCGCGGCGGGTCTCACGGCCGTGGTGGTCGCCACGCTGGTCACCGTTGTGGTGGTGACGCGAGGGGCCGATTCGTCGAGCGGTCCCGGATCCGGCGATGTGGTGCTGACCGCCGCCAATGCCGCAGTCACCGACCCGTTCGGCAAGTCGGTGGTGCTGGACCGCACGCCACCGTCACCCGAAGCTGCGCAACACATTACGGAGAGCATCGCCCAGATCCCCTACTTCCCCGATCGCGGCGCGCGCCTGGCATCGGGTACTCAGCGCGGAATGTACGGCACGTTCAGCCGACCCAACCGCCCGTGCGATGCCGCGGCCGCGGCGACCGCCCTGCTCAACGATGCACCCAGGGGCACGGCGTGGGCCTCCGCGCTGGGTCTCAAGCGCGATGAGATTCCTTACTACCTCAACACGTTGACGCCGGTGCTGTTGACCGTCGACACCTGGGTGACGGCGTACGGCTACGTCGACGGCGCGGCGAGTCCTTTCGAAACGATCCTGCAGGCGGGCAACGCGGTGATGGTCGACCCGGCCGGAGTGCCTCGCCTGCACTGTGAGGGCGTGAGCCCGTTGGCGCCGCCGGCCGACCGCAACCTGTCCGACCTGAGACAGGTCGGCACGGCCTGGCCCGATCTCGACGGCCAGAAGGTGGTTGCGATCGCCTACACCGCGGATACCGCCGCCCAGGCCACCACCGAGTTCACGCTGCTCGACCTCGCCAGTGCCCAGACCGTAACGCGCGCAGCCGGTAAGACGATCAACCTGGCCCCAGGGGCGGCGCAGTTGCCCGATCCCATCGCGATGAACACCGCACCGTAGGTTCAACCGAACGTCTGAATTTCGTCGCAACGGGCTGCGAAACACCTGCTCATCGGGTTAGCTGAGCGCGAATGCGACAGTGTCGACACTGATCTTGAAAGTGGAATGCCGGTGAGCGACGACAGCCCCGCCGACGTCAGTTCCAATGAGCCTCCGCGTATCACACGCGCCCAAGGCGATGCCCCTGAGAACAACGCTCATGACGACTACCAGCGCCAGGCCTCCGAGTTCTTCGCTGCGGCGCCGGCGTCATCGGTCCCGGTTGGCGCCGAATCCTCCGACAGCCCCGACGCGCGACCGGCACACCAGATCCCCAGGCGGTCCGGCCGCCACTGCATGCTCCGTCGCAGCGCTTCGCCGCGGGCACCACGTACGACGGCACGGGCGCCCACGGCCCTGCACCGGATGCTCCTCGCGCGCCCAGCGCTCAGACGCCTGTGCCGGCACCGTCGGCATCGACGCCGCCTCCGGTCGCGAGCCCGCCCGCCGTACCACCACAGCCCCCCGTCGTCCCGACGGCCGCAACTTATGCCACCCAGCCCTATCCCCTGGCCAACACGTCGCCACCGGGTGCTCCGCAGGTAGGCAACAGCCCGGCAGGAAACAACGACGCCGTGGCACAGTGGCTTTCGGATCCCGCGCACGTGAAGCTGGCCGCCGGCGCGGTGGGTGCCGTCATCGGTGCGATCATGCTGCTGGCCGGAGACCAGGGCGTGAAGGTGGCCGGCCTGGTGATTCTCGTCGCCGTGTGGGCCACCTGCTTCCGGCAGGGCTACCACGAGAACGCGACACTTCGGGTGCAGACGAGACTGCCCGCCGACGAGCTGATCCGCCTAGCACCCGATCTGGCGAGCGCATTGCGCGGCCCGATGTCGAGCGTCGAGTTCCACGGCACCACCGGACATCGACTGGACTTCACAATCAAGGGCGTGACCTGGAGTCCGCTTCACTTCCACGTCGCCGTCACACCGGATCCATCCGGCTGGACCTTCCTGGCTACCGAAATCGACAGCTTCACCTGGCACCGCTATCGCGTGTACTTCATCCCGGTACCGTTCTCCAAGTCCATTCAGGGCTGGGGTCTGTACAGGTCCTTCGGGGACCGGCTCCTCACCGCAGTCAAGGAGCGCGATCCGGGAGCGATCGGAGAGTTCCACAAGAGGCCGCCCAACTGACCGCTCGCCGGATTTGCCACGGCACCGGGTCGTCCGATCGACCGACACGCAAGACAGCTTCCGACATGCTGCCGTATGCCATCATTGAGCCCTACTCACACGCTTCACCGGGGGGTTGCTAGCAGATGTCCACCTCGCTCGACACCGTGCTGTCCATGTCCGGCTGGATCACCGATCACGACCTCTCGACGTCGGTGGAGATCCTCGCGCGGCGGGGGCGCGGTGGCAGTAGCCATTTCTTCTTCGGCAGCGGGGGTTCGGGCTCCTCGCAGTGCCCATCGCGATCATCGCCGTAGTCGGCGGCTACCTCATGCGCAATCCCGATAAGGCCCGCACCCTGAATGATCGAATCTCGGGTGCTTTCGGGGCCACCACCACTCGGTTGAACAATCAGAATCCCAGTGCCGGCAACGGCTTCCCACCACCCTCCTACCCGCCATCGCCACCCGGGCAGCAGGCCGGATACCCGCCGGTGCCACCTGCGATCGGAACTCCACCCCCGTCAGCGGGTCTCAACGCGCTGGTCCAGCATCAGCACGCAACACCTCATGCGCCGGCAGCACCGGCGCCGGCGACTCAGAAGCCGGCGATGCGTTTCAACCAACCTCCGGGCTGGATGGTTCCGAGTGCCGACTGGCTGCCGGATTCGGACTGGCGACCGAATCCCGCGTGGCCACCGGCACCGGCCGGTTGGCAGTTCTGGGTTCCCGCACAGCCCAACGTGATCGAGGCACCCACGCAGAGGTTCTCGGCGGGCACCACCTACAGCTAGCCGACGTTCCATCAGGCTGCGGCCGCAAGCGCCGTCAGCCGCACGCCGGGCTGTTGTGGGGCCGACGACTGCAGCGTCAGCGTCCAGATCACGAATGCGATCGCGGCCACCACGATCAACACCACGACGACCGCCAGCACGGCGAGATACGTGCGCGCGGCGGGAGACAGTTGCGACCACGCCCCCTTGGGCTGTGTACGTGCCGGTTTCGGGTCTGGTTGCTGGGGCAGCGGAATGGTGCCGCTGCGGCCCGAGGCCTGGCGCCGGAGTTGACGCTCGCGGTCGATCGCGCACCACGGGCATCCGTCACCGCCGACGGGGAACTGGTGGGTGGCGTCGGCCGGGCAGGTGACGACCTGCACTCGCGACAACGCTTGCCGCCATTCGGTTCCCGTGGGGCGTATCGACGGATCGTGGAGGCCGTCGGTGAAGGCGCGCACGAAGAGCTGCCGGAGCTCGAGCGGCAGGAACGTCACGGGCGGGGCCAGCGGGTGCGGACGCAGCAACGAGGACGGACCGCCCGCCCAATGTCCGGTGCGCGCCAGCGTGAGTGCGTCGGGCTGGTCCCCCTCACCGGTCCACGTCCCCCGCAGGAACGGGTGATTCCCCGCCATCAGCAGGAGATGGATGTGCACAGCGAGGGCGAACAGATCGGACGGCTGGTGACGCGGATCCGTCCGCAGGTTGGCGCTCGCCAGCTCGGGTGCGGTGAACTCCGGACGGCCTACCGCACACAGGAACTGAGCGCCGGAGCGATCGGTGAACTGCATGGAGTCGCAATCGACCAGTGTGACTTGAGTCGTGTTGGCCACCAGGATGTTTCGCTCCTGAAAATCCCCGATCACCGCCGCGACGCGGTGCACGGACTCGACGGCGAGGCACAGGTTGGCGGCCACGTTGACGAGATGGCTCCACGTTGCCCGCTTGGTCCACTGGGGCGCGGAAGGCAACGGATTGAGCCGGTTCGACGGATTGCTCATCGTGTGGATCTCGACCGACGTCGCCGTGTCGAGCCGGGGCATTACGTAGCCGATCGGACCGTTGGCATCCGAGACCACGTGCAGCGGCCAGGTCAGCACGACGAAGCCATCCGGCTGAATGGTGCCCGCCGGTGTGGACTGCACCATCGCGGCGACCTTGGCGAGTTTTGTGTCGAGATCGGTCAGCGTCGGGTGGAAGATCTTCGCCGCCCACTCCGGGTGACCGACCACGTCGTGGATGGTGCCCTCGCCGGCTTTGGCCAGTACCGACCCCAGCTGCACCGGTGTTCCGGTGCCCAGTGTCAGCGGAGCGTCAATTCGCACGAACGTTACAATGCTGCCTGTTCGGCGGCTCGGCAAGTCCCAACGCTTGATGTCGTCCCATCGTCGGATAGCAAATGTTCTAATGAGGCGGCATACTCACCGCCAGCGCATTGGTTCTCGCTCCGCGGACGGGTCGGACGCTCGAGAAACGGGGCGTCCTGACCACGTGCTCGGGCTAGCCCCTCCGCGGGCAGCCTGAAGCAATACGCTGCAGATGTTATTGACGGGATGGTCACAACGACCACCGAGGGGAAGGTACGGGCAAATGGCACGCATGGGGATGGATGTCGACCAGGTCGAGGCGGCCGGTCGGCAGCTCAAGACGCAAGCCGGCAAGATCGACGCGCTCATCAAGGAGATCAACGGCGTGGTCACCGGTCTGGTGTCGATCTGGGACGGCCCGGACGCCAAGACGTTCGTGAACGACTGGTGGCCCAAGCACCGCCAGGTCCTGGCCGCCGCCCAGCACGAGATCGAGGGGCTCGGCCAGTCGGCGCTCAACAACGCGAGCGAGCAGCGCAACGTCTCCAGCCACTAGGGGTTTCGTTCGATAGGACCGCCGCCGGTGACCACCGGCGGCGGTTGCAAGAAGGGGGACGTGCGTCATGGCACGTATGGGGATGGACGTCGATCAGGTCGAGGCGGCCGGTCGACAGCTCAAGACCCACGCCGGCAAGATCGACGCGCTGATCAAGGAGATCAACGGCGTCGTGACGCGATTGCCGTCGGTGTGGGACGGGCCGGACGCACAGCGTTTCGTCAACGACTGGTGGCCGAAGCACCGCCAGTCCCTGGTCGATGCCCAACACCAGATCGGCGGGCTCGGCCAGTCGGCACTGAATAACAGCAACGAGCAGCGACGGGTCAGTTCGGTATCGGGCGGTGCCGTGTCGTCCGGTGGATCGAACGGGGCCAACGGGTCGCACGGGTCCAACGGAGCGGCCACGGCGGGCAACGGGGCCGCCGCGAACGCCGGGGGTTCGGCCCAGGCGCAAGCGGCCGCAAACTTCGTGGCCCAGCGCGGCGGGTCGGTGATCAACTTCGACAAGGCGTACGGGGCGCAGTGTTTCGACGTCTTCCAGCAGTACACCGCCGATCACGCAGGCGGCCCGAACGGCGCCAGGGCGGGTACCGACGCGGCCAGCGACCTGTTCAACAGGTACGGCCAACCTGGCAACACGGTCGCCAACTACTACGACCGAATTCCCGTGGGGCAGGCGCAGATGCAGCTGGGCGACGTCATCGTCTACAGCGGGGGCTACGGCGGCTTCGGTCACGTGGCCGTGGTGACCGCCGTCGGCGACAACGGCAACTACAGCGTCATTGAACAGAATTACACCGGATACAACGGCCCGGTGGACAAGAACCACGGCCCATCTGACCCGGCGATCGTGCGGAATCACAACGTCGGCGAGAAGTCCCCGCGCAGCGCACCATTGACAATTCTCGGCTACCTGCGTCCCAAGAATCCGACGGCCTAGAGGAAAGGGCACCCATGACCGACTCACAGACCGCCCCAGCCCCGCCCACCACGTCCACGCGTCCTTTCCGTGCATGGGATGTCGGGCGCGATGTCTTCGGCGGCCTCGCACTGCTGACCGCGCTGGTCCTGCCATGGAACCTGTCCTTCGGTGTCGGCGTCGCCGGATCGAGTGCCGGCATGTTCGTGGCGCTGATCGTCGTGACGGTGCTCTCCTGGTCGGCGATCGTCGTCAGCCTTTTGGCACGAGACCGCGCGCCGGACCGAATCCGGCTGTGGCTCAATATTCCCTACCTCTTGTTCCTCGCGGCGATGGTGCTGTGGGACGTGCTTATCACGGTGCTCCTCGGATCCGATGGACAGATCCCACCGGGAGTCGGTCCGGGCGCGTGGCTCGGCGCGGTGGGCGCCCTGTGCCTGGCGCAACCGGTACTCGCCTCCCGGTCGGTCGACGACAAGCCGTTCCGCACCTGGTTCGGGGCCGCCCGCATTCTCGGCGTCGTCGCGATCGCCTTCGGCGTCCAATCGTTCGTCTTCAACATGTACTGGCGCATCCGCGCCGTTGGATCCGCCGACGCCATCGAGGCTGATGGTGCACAGCATTTCGGCTACCTGGCCGCGGCTCTCGTGTACGGGGGGCTGAGCCTCGCGGTGGTGGTCATCGCGGCAGTATGGACGATCAAGAACGACCGGGCCTCACGGCTGGCGGTGGTCGGCCTCGGCGTGGCGACGCTACTGACCGCACTTGTGGTGTGGGTGTCCGACATCGGATTAAACATCGTTCCAGTGCAGGGCGCGGTGAACAACACCGCCTCCGGCATCGGGTTCCAGGGCTACCTGGCGTGGTGTGCGGCAGCGGCGATCTTCGGCCCGATTACCTTGCGAAACGCCTTCGCGCGCAGAGCCGTCGAGGGCGCAGTACTCCGTACCGCGCTCAGGCACTGCCTCCTTTTGATCGCGGTGTGGTGCGCCGGCATGGTCGCGGTGCGCTTCGTCTACCTCGGGTTGGCGATGAGCAGCGGACAGAGTCTCTCGCTGAGCGTGACCACAACGATGGTCGCGGCCAGCCTCGCAGCGGGCGCGACGGCACTGTGGCTGCGCGCCCTGCTGGCGTCGGGATCAGCCAAGGGAATGCTCATCGCGGCCGTCTCCGGTGTGCTGTTCCTGCTGATGATCGCTCGCATCGCCGTGGATATCACGCAAAGTGCGCAGCACATCACAGCGACGTTCAACGTGGCGCTCGCGCTGCTGTCCCTGATCGTCGCGGCGGCAGTGCTGTGGTTCCCGACCGCCCGCCGCGCGTCGGCCGAGGCCGCGAACCCGCCGAAGATCGTCGCACCCACCCACTAACCGTGGGGCCTGCCGACGCCGCCCAACGCCATCTGATCGGCAGGGCGGCCACCGTCGGGCTGTTGATGCGGCACAGCGCCAACCTCGGCGTCGCCGTCGTCACGCTCGCGACTCCAGCCAGCGAAGCCCGAATGCCGGGTCGTGTGCTCTTGGTGTTGCTTGGCTGCTGGGCGCTCTACCGCATCGTCACCCGCTCGCAGCTGCTGCGTTATGCGGCAGTGGATTACGCGCTCATCATCGCGGTGTGCGCGGCCATGTCGTTCATGGTGACCGACCCGACCTTCTACACCTCCAACTCCGCGCCACAGGCGATCGCAGGCACAGCTGTCGTCAGCTTCGCCGTGGTCTTCCCGATTCGCGCATCGCTGGCCATGACCGTCGGGCTCGCCGTCGCCTACACATGGGGCGCGGCGACGGTGGCGGGCTGGGACGTCGCACCGTCGGTATCTGCGATCTACTACTTCTTCATCCAGTGGGGCACGTCGGCGGCGATTCGGCTCATCCTGCTGCGTGTGGCAGGGGCGGTTGACGCAGCGAGGGCTGACCGGGAAGCGGCCGAGGTAGCCGAGCGGGTAACCCGAGCACGGGACGATTGCGACCGCGAACAGCTTGCGCTGCTGCACGACACCGTCGCGTCCACTCTGATGCTCGTCGGGCAGGGCACCCCGTTGCCACCCGCGCGACTCGCCGCTCAGGCGACGCGCGACCTAGAGGTGCTCCGCAGCCGCCCCTGGATTCGGCCTGCCCGTACGGAATTGGTCGCCGCACTCCGCTCGGCCTGCGCGCACGCCGTCACTCCGCTGACCTTCATCGGTCGGGACGCGGTGTGGCTCGACGGCGAGACGGCCGCAGCCGTGACGTCTGCCGCCAGGGAGGCGGTCACCAACGTCGATAGGCACGCCGAGGCGACTGCCGTCGTGATCGACGTCGACGCCGGGCACGTCAAGATCAGCGATGACGGCGTCGGGTTCGACGGCCAGTCCCGCCCCGGACACCACGGCCTACCGGAATCCATCCACGGCAGAATGGCGCGAGTCGGCGGTGTCGCGCAAGTGAAATCAGTAGTGGGCGGAGGCTCCAGCGTGTATCTGCACTGGGCTTCCGGGCCGCCGGACAAGAAGACATCCGTGACCGATCCGGATCGGCTCATCGAGCGGGTACGCGTCGGCTTCGGACTCACACTGTGCGGCTTCGCCATGGTGAACCTCGTTGTCACGGTGCCTTATTCGCTACCCCGAAGCGTGCATCCGGGAGTTCAGCTCGCACTCGGGGCGCTGGCCGCGCTGGCCGCACTGGCGGCGATCACCGGGATCGGGTACCGGATGTGGTGGCCGGCCTGGCCCGCCGCCGTGATGCTGCTCGGGGTCACCGTCGCGCAGGCGCTCACACTGGACTCCCACCAGTTGGGCGGGCAGGCCCACTGGGCACAGGGAGCCATCGGCTGGTGCCTCGTACCACTGCTGCTCGCCATTCCGCTACGCCACGCGGCCACCGTGTTGACCGCGTACTGGGTGATCGGATCACTGATGATCGTCCTCGGCGGCGAGCCCGCGGCGGCACTGCTCAACGTCGGGCTCGGCACAGCGAGCATTCTCTCCGTGCAGCTGTACGCGCTCGTGTTCAACGACCTCATGCGTGGAGCCGCCAGGGATACCCGCGCGGAGACGGACGCGCAGCTCGGGCTGCTGACGCGGGAGCGCGTCGCTCAGGCGGTGCAGGCTGACTACCAACAGCGTTACGCCGACCTCGTGGACTCCGTGCTGCCACTGATGTCCGAATTGACACTGGGTGCCCGGGTCTCCCCGGAGCTACGCCATCAGGCTCGCTCCGAAACTCACAGACTGCGAACGCTGTTCGACCAATCACGATCGTTCAACCATCCGCTGATGAAGCGAATCCGCGCGATTGTCGACGACGTCGAGGCACGCGGCGTCGACGTCAGCATCCACGTGGACGGCGGGCTATCGCATCTGGATGAGCGCGTGATCGATCGCCTGATGGACCCTGTCGCAGAGTTGCTGTCCGGGCCGGTGACGTCGGCTCGGCTGGTGCTCACGGCCGCCGACGGCGGTCTCACGGCCAGCGTGGTGTGCGAACTGGAGCCGGGCCGGACCGCAGCCGAATTCAGCACTCCCGCAGCAGACGACGGCAGCACCATCGTCGCCGCCGACGGTATGGTCTGGCTCACCCAAGTCGCCTGAGCACCAGCCGTGTCGCCCGATTGGACGACGGTGCGACCACACGCCCGCTGCAATCATGTGAACGTGAGGGTTGAGTCCGCACAAGCACGGGAGGTGACGACGGCATGGTCGCGGTTCGACAGGAACGGGACGCCGCATCGGTTGCCCTCATCGACGATCACGACGCCATTCACGCGGCGGTCGAGATCTGGTGTGCTACTGCGGATCCTCCGATCAACTTCGTCGGGAGTTTCTTCTCGCTCGGCGCATTCATCGACGCCAGACCGCTCGATCGGATGCAGTCCGGCGTCGTCGTATTCGATTTGGAACTACGCAGCCGAAGGCTCGACATCGACGGGCTGGCACATCTCACCCGCGCCGGCTATCGCGTCATCGTCTATTCGCATCTCGCAGCCGACGAGATCATCCTCACGTGCCTCGAGTTGGGTGTGGCGACATATCTCGTCACGTCCGAGGGCAGGAACGACCTCGTCGAAGCCATTCGCGCGGCGCACGCCGATACCGCGTATGTCGGCCCTCGAATGGCGGCAGCGATGTACAACGACCGCACCGTCGGCCGGCCGAACCTCGCAGCGCGCGAGAAGGAAGTCCTCATCGCGTGGTTCCAGACCGACAGCAAGCAATTGGTTGCCGAGCGCCTGTTCGTATCGGCATCCACGGTGCGCACCCACTTGCAGCGGGCTCGCGCCAAATACGCCCAAGTGGGGCGACCAGCCGCCACCAAGGCCGCCCTGGTGGCCAGGGTGATTCAGGACGGTGTGATCAACGTCGACGATCTGTGACGCGTTAGCGACACCACTTCTTGGTGCTCGGCAGCAGCGCCAGCACGAGCGTCACGGCCGGCACCCCTGCGAAGATCATGAACGCCACGAACGTCGTCGCTCCCAGATCCCAGGCTCCTCCGCCGAACATGCCGGCGGCCTGTAGGAAGATCGTCGCCGCGGCCCAGGTGAGGATCGCTTCGCCGAGGATCAGCAGTGTGCCGAAGATGATCATGGTGCGGCCCGGCCGTCCGCGCGATAGCAACACGATGCCGCCGAGGAGGAGCAAAGCCGTCACCAGAATCGACGCCACGGCGTAGGCGATCGACCAGAAGTACACGGACTTGTCCATGTACATCCCGACGGGCCCCGAGAGCTTCGCAAGCATGATGAGGCCCTTGACGAGGTCGATCGACGTGTAGGCGCGAAAAGCGCCGAGTAGCAGCGCCAAAATGCCCGCGATGATCGCGGTAGCACCGCTCGCCGACCCCGCGTACTGCCCACCACCCATCGCCCCGTACTGATACGGGGTGGCCGTCGGCGGCGGCGGCGCGTACGCCGGTGGTTGCGAGTACGACGGCGGCGTCGACTGCGGATACGTTGGCGCCGGCGGTGTGTACGGAGGGGGTGCGGGCGACGGGGTTTGCGCGGCAGCGTCGTTGCCACCGTAGGTGTAGCCGGCGCCGAACTTGCTGGGGGGCAGCGAATCCATCATGACAGCACCATGCTCAGGCCGACGGCCGCCGCGCCGATGAACAGGAACACGTAGCTGATGACGAGCGCTGCCAACGCCAGGTCCGCGCCGCGTTCTCCAGTCTTCTTGATCTGTGCTCGGGCGACGTACGCCATCACCAGCGTGACCGGAGATAGGAATGCGCCCAGCGCCACCACCAGCACAAGCGACACCGTGGCCAGCACGTTGCGGTCGGCGGCGGGCCCGCCGGCGTCCGCCGGCTTGTCGATAGTCGGCTGTTCCATGACCTGCACCGCAGCGCGCGCACCCGTGCCCTCGGCGCGCGAACTGACGGGCAGCTCGCTCACCACCGGAGCTGGTAGCACCGGCGGCGCGGATGCGACGGCTGCCGCCGATTGCGGCGCTGCCGGCCCACCCGTCGTGTATCCCGCGCCGAACTTACTGGGACGCACCTCCGGCTCCCTGCGGCGCGATCCCCCCGTGTCGGACATCAGTCCCTGCCTCCCAACGGCTTTCCCAATCCGACGGTGGTTCCCGTCGGACGCCGGTGACCTACACGCTCCGGCGACGGAGCCTCGCAGAGCACCTCCATCGTGCGCCTGCCGCAAACCCGCGACAATAGTACGTTCAGCGGACAGCAAACGGAGCGTTAGCAGACTGTCGTTGACGAGTCGTCAGCGCTGCTGGCAACGACGGCTCCTTCGCTCGTGGTGATCGAACACCTCAACATGCTGGTTTGCAGCAGGCTGGACGCCCGCACCGAGCCGATCGCGGACCGCGACACGGGGGTGACCGTCAGGCTCCACGGGATGTAGACGTTCTGCCGGGTGCGCTGTTCGCCCTTCGCGTCGGTGTACGTCACCGAGATTCGGTCGTTCGGCGCCTTCGTTCCCGAGACGGTGTAGGTGAGGAAGAACGGCTCGGTGGAATCCGCCGGAACCTCGGTGATCGTGACGGGGTTCGGAGCCGAGGTGACGTCGACCGTGGGCCAGTCCGGCACGATCGGAGGCGGGGCGCCGGGGTAAATGGTCACCGGGCCGGGCCCGCCCGAATCCGGTGCCGACGGCCGGACCCCCCACAGCAGCAGTGCGCCCACGGCGAGGACGACCAGAGCGCCTCCGGCGATTCCGACGGAGTACTGCAGGAAACGCGCCTGAGCGCTGGCGCGCTTACCCGGAGCCGGTTGCGGCGAGCCCGGCACGACCACCGGGTGGATGACCTGTTCCTGGCTGGGACCGGCGGTCGCCGCGACGCTCGCCAGCACATGCCGCCGCTGACGCCGTGCCGCGCGCTCGTCGTCAATCGCGCACCAGGGGCATACCCGCGCCGACGTCGGGATCTGGTGAGTGCCGCGGGCGCACGGCGCGGTGGTCAACCGCAGCAGCGCGTCGCGCCACTCGGCGGCACCGGGACGTTGCACGGGATCCCGTGCCCCCGTGGTGAACGCCCTGGCGAACAGCCGACAGATCTCATCGGGGAGGAAGCCGACCGACGGCGCCAGCGGATGACGCGCCAGGCGTGACGACGGGCCGCCTGCCCAATCTCCGGAGCGGGACAACGTCAGTGCATCGGGTTGCTCGCCGATGCCGGTCCACGTGCCGCGCTGGAACGGATGATTTCCGCCCATCAGCAGCAGATGGACGTGCACTGCGAGCGCGAAGAGGTCCGAAGCGGGCCGTCGCGGGGTGACCCGCAGATCGACGGCCGCCAACTCCGGGGCGGTGAACTCGGGGCGACCGATACCGCACAGGAATCGACGGCCGCGCCCGTCGATGAACTGCATTGAGTCGCAATCGACCAGGCTCACCCGCGTGCTGTCGTGGACGAGGATGTTGCGTTCCTGGAAGTCGCCGACTACGGCGTTCACCCGATGCACGGCGGCGACCGCCAGACACAGGTTGGCCGCGATGCTGACGAGATGCCCCCACGTCGCGTGTGCCGTCCATATCGGCTGTCCCGGTAGTGGATCGGCGCGCGACGACGGATTTGATACCGCGTGGATCTCGACCGCCGCCGTCGTGTCGATTCGGGCCATGACGTAACCCACCGGCCGACCCTCGCTATGCACCACTCGCAGCGGCCAGGAGAGCACGACGAAGCCGTCTGATTGCACGGCGCCCGGCGGAGTGGAA
Organism: uncultured Mycobacterium sp.; assembly: GCA_964387245.1. Lineage (GTDB taxonomy): Bacteria > Actinomycetota > Actinomycetes > Mycobacteriales > Mycobacteriaceae > Mycobacterium. The sequence goes on along the minus strand of CAYLWH010000024.1, from coordinate 8,143 downwards.
CGCACCATCGCCGAGACTTTGTCGAGTTTCTCCGGCAACTGCTTCAGCGTCGGGTGGAAGATCTTCGCGACCCATTCCGGCCGGTCGGCGACCTGGTAGACAGTGCCCTCACCTGCCTTAGCGATCACCGCCCCCAGCCTGATCGGAGCGTCTCCATCGATCGTCAGCACTACCAGAACACCATGGGATTTCGGCGGAGACGGAGCCTCGGACGTCGGGACTCGGCGTCGACGCGAAGGTCTTCGGTGTCGGAGGTGCCGTCATCGGTCGGCACCGGTGGCGCGGCCGGGGGTGCGCCGTTCATCGGAGGGGCCGGGACGGCGATTTCCATCGGCTTGGCGGGCGCGACGGGCGGCGCGGCGGCTTCCCGCCCCGCGTCCGGTGGCCGTGGCGGCACCTTCGAGTGCACGACAAGACTGCGCGTCGGGCGCGGGGTCGGGTGGAACTCGTCGGGTTCCCAGCGGCGAACCAGGAGCACCATCGTCTTGTCGTCGCCGGTCTGGTCGTCCTCGATGCCCCTGAGCAGCGCGGCGAAGCTCGCCTCGTTCGCGCCGGATCGCACGTGCTCCCAGGAACCCGTGAAGAAGGGAGCGTAGGCCTCGCCCGTGCCGACGTTGGTGATCTTGTAACTCATGCCGTCGGTGCTGAGCGCGAAGGCGTCGATCGCGGGCAGTGTGCACGACCGGTAGGACTCCTCGAAGGCGCCGTTGGTCTGCACGAACCACGTGGCGTTCGGATACTCGCCCTTGTCCTCGATGAGGACCGTTTCGACGCTGCCACGTTGATCGACCGCGATGATGCCGTCGCCGATCTGTCCGAACACCGTGCGCTCGGGGGTGGCGACGGCCACGGACAACGTGGTCGACAGCAGCGGTAGCGGCAGTTTCATGACGCCCGCCTGGTGGTTCAACTGCTCCAGCGCGCCATCGAACAGCCAGCGCATCAGGTCCTCGGCCTTCTCGGGGCTGGCCTTCATGAAGCGTCGGATCGTCTCGTGACGCATGGCGTCGCCGAGCACGCTCTGACACGCGACGAACGAACCCCACGCCGACGTCCCGCTCACCGAGCCCGCGCCATCGGCGACGACTGCGACGGCGAAATCGCCTGCTATTCCGTACCCGAATGCGTCATCGCACCCGAGACCCTTCGCGATGTGCTGCGATCCCGTCACCGAAGCGCCGCACGCCGCCCACTCCCAACTGCCCGGCTCACTCCGAGCCGAAGGGGTCGCCGTCACACGGTCGTCCAGCCGCTCAGAGGCGGAAGCGGAATCTGGGAGCCCATCGACCCGATGGACTCGTCGTTGCGGCCGAACTCCGTGGAGTTGGAGACGTTGCTCAGCGAGGCGGACAACCACTCGAAAAGTTCCTCGTACTTCAGCCCGTCGAGCGGGGCGGGGCTGCGCTGGCAGGACAGCCGGGCGAGCTGCTGGTAGTTCACCTGCGGCCCCGCGCCGACCGCGAAGACGGTTACACCCCTTGCCATTTCGACTGCGTTCAGCCGCGCGACCGCCTGCTCGAAGCCCTCCTGATTGGGCTCGCCGTCGGTGAGGATCAGGATCCAGGGCCGGTAGTACTGCAGTCCCGCCGCCTTGTACGCGTCCTTGCGGTCCTCGATGATGTCGAGCGCGAGGTGGATGCCGGCGGCCATGTTCGTACGCCCGGACGCGGTGAAGCGCGCCGGCTGAACCATCCGCGCCTCCTGCATCGGCACCAGCACCGTGGCCACGGATCCGAACGTGACGACGGCGACCTCGACCCGCTTGCTCGCCAGTGTTTCGGTGTTCAGATACTGGGTGAACGCGGCGAATCCCCGTTCCAGCGCGGCGATCGGCTGACCGCCCATCGACCCCGACACGTCCGCCAGCACCACGCAGGCGACGCGGGGGTCGGGATTCTCGTCATTGAGCTCCACCGCCCACGATTGAGTCAACGGACATCCCCTCCACAGCACTGGTTGGTTGCTGACGGGCATCGTCTCACGGCGGCCACGACCCGTGTGCCCGATATCCCCTCGTCCCATCGTTAGCGGGACTATACTCAATCCTGACAGACCCGGCTCGCCCAACCGCCCGCCGAACGACTGACACACCATCGGCGTCGGTCACTCGGATGACAGTCCTATCCGTGGTCTACCTGTAGCGTTCGGCACGTGACTGCGTCGAACCGCGGTGATCTTGTCCGTCGGACGACGAGGTTCGCGCGCGCACTCGGACCTGTTAGCTGTAACGTGCCTCCAAACACCGTGAGAGGCGTGGGGGGATTGCATGAGGTTTGGCGCATCGGTGATGGCTGCGACCGCCGTGGGGCTGGCCGTGGGATGCACCGCCTGTTCGGCGGAGACCGGTCCGAACACCGTGGATAAGACCGCGGTGGCGCAGCAGGTCAGCACCAAGCTCAAGGAGCAGGTGGGTAAGGCGCCCGATATCGTGGCGTGCCCACAGAACCTCGACGCCAGTGTCGGTGCCACGCTCACCTGCACACTCACCGAGAAGGGCACGGTCTACAACGTCGTGGTCACGGTCAGCAACGTCAAGGACGACGATGTCGAGTTCGGCATCAAAGTCGCCGACCAGCCGAACCCCTAGCGATGACGCGCTTCAACCCGCCGCCCACATGGCCGGTGGCCCCAGATTTCACCCCCGCTTCCGATTGGCAGCCCGACCCCGCGTGGCCGGCTGCACCACCCGGATGGCGGTTCTGGATCGAGGACACCGCTGCGGCAGAGGCGGAAACCGAGCCGGAACACGAACCCGTCTCCGTCCCTCCTCCTCGGATCGAGCGGATGTGGGCCCCGGAGAACGAGTCCATCGAACAGGTGCGGATGGCTCCCATCACAGCCCCCGCCCCCCACTGGACCGCATCTGTCGAGGAGCCCGAGCCGCGGCCTCACGCCGCCGGACCGTCGGAGCCTCGGCCGCCGTCACGCCGCACCGCCGTCGTCCTCGGCGCCGCCGCGCTGGTCGCCGTCGTCGTGGCGGCATCGGTGGCGGCGGTGATGTGGTGGACCGGCGACGACGCCGAACAGGCCCGCCCCGAGAAGATGCTGCCCGGTACGTATCCCACGCAGCCGCAACCCGCGTGGACGGTGCGGGCGGCGTCGCTGGTGGCCGGTGACGAGCCGGCGATCGCCACACCCGTGTACGCCGCCGCGTTCTACGGCTCGCCCGGTGCCATCGTGATCGACGACCACGTCCTCTTCCACGCCGTCGCCAAGGAGTCGAACGGCACCGGCGCGCAGTTGATCTCGCTCGATCTCGCCGACGGCAGCGTGGAGTGGTCGGTGCCCGCCGGGCTCAACGACGGATGCTCGCTGACACCACTCGGCGACACGCTGCCCTGCACCGTGTCCAGCGACGATCAGACCCGCATCCAGTTCATCGATCTGAAGACGGGCGGGACGGTGTCCACGGCCGCACTGCCCTTCAACGTCGGCATGCTCGCCGCCGACGGCGACGACCTCTACACGGCCGGATACAAGAACCCCGACGGCCTGACCGTCGCCCGTGGCACCCGCGACGACCCGGCCGCGGAATGGACCACCACCGTCGCGGAGAACGCGTGCTCGGGTTACGGCGGCGGCGACGGCCTGGACATTCACGTCCGCGACGGGCTGGTATGGGGATACCAGGGCGGCGGTGCGAACTTCGTGCTGAAGACCGACGACGGATCGTCTGCCATCGACGACGAGGTCACCAACGCCTCGGTCGTCGCCGGGCCCGCGATCGTCGCACTCAAGTGCCGGAGCAACGTCGACATGTCGAACTGGGCCACCGGCGTGTACGACGGTCACGGCCGCTCCCTGTTCACAACCGACGCGGCCGTGATGCGGCCCGGCCTCAGCGTCGCCGGGGGCGGCCGCCCGCCGCTGCTCACCGACGACGGCGACGGGCTCGACCCGGACACCGGTGAGAAACTGTGGCACGTCGGGAAGTCCGGGTACGGGCCGGCGGTCGTCGGCAACGTCCTCATCTCCGGCGGCGACGGGTTAACCGCCTACGACATGCGTTCGGGCGCGACGCTGTGGCGTTCCTCTACGGTCTCGTCGGCGGACACCGCGGTCACCGACGGCGCGAACCTGCTGGTACCCGAGGACAACGGCGGGCTCTCGGCCATCTCCGTCGCCGACGGCTCCACGCGGTGGTCCGGCACGGTCGGTGTCGGCGGCCGGGACCAGCCGGTGCTGAACGCCACCGAACGCGGCCTACTGGTCGTCACCTCGCAGGGTGTTTCGCTTCTGCCGCCGACCGGACCCGCCGTCCCCGTGCCCGACGTGCGGGGCCCACGGGCCGATGGCGAGGGCGACGACGGCACCAAGCTCGTCACGAAGTGCGGAAGGCCGCCGGAGTTCGTCCCGCAGGCGATCCGCGCGGATTCCGGCGCGCTCGTGATCACCGTCAAGATCGTGGCGCACTGCCCCGGCGGCGACGTGCTGTCGTCGTCGCGAACCCGCATCGCCGTGACGTCAAACGGCCAGAACGTGGCGTCGGCCGTGTTCGACCTGTCGGCGAAGCCGATCACGATAGCGCCGGGGGCGGGTGGGGGCTCGGACGATCCGAGCGTCACGCACGACTTCCTCTTCCCGGTCGGAACCTTCTGGCGGTTACCGGTTTCCACGCGCGAGGCACCCGGTGACGGGGCCAGCAGCCGGGGCGCCGTGGACCTCGACGCGTCGACGCTGCTGATCGACTGTCAGCAGGACGGTTCCGGCGCAAGCAGTACAGCGTCAAGCTCGACGTCGGGCTCGGGATCCAGCGCCGCGACCGGGCCGGGCGCACCCGCCTCCGGCGACGACGAGTCGGCGAGCTACGACGCTCTGCGGGCCATCGCGGACTCAGACCGCCCGTTCGTGGCCGGACAGCTCGCCGACCGGTGGGTGCCGCAGCTCAGCTCGAAGCGGCCCGGCCTCGTCGCCGAAGGGATCACTTGGCACAATGCCGAAACGCTGCGCGAGCACCTCGATCTGCGGCTGAAGTACCCCGAGGTGCGTCTGCTCTCGTCGGGTGACTGGTCGACGTTCTCGGCACCCGACTTCTGGATCACGATCGCCGGTGTCACGTTCCCGGACGCGGGAGGTGCGCTGGGGTGGTGTCGCGGCCACGCACTGGATCGCGACCACTGCTACGCCAAGCTGGTCAGTACCACGCATCCAATCGACGGCAGCACCGCATTCAACCCGTAATCCACAACCGAACAGCCATCGACGAGCACGTCGTTCGTCGCCTCGAACACAGGGGGACCTCCATTGAGTACCGATGACGCCGTATCCGCCGACCCGCACGCGGATTACCGCGCCCAGACCGCGCAGCACTTCGGCCAGGCGCAGTCGCCGACCGATCCGCCCGGTCTGCGCCCGCCGAGTTCCCGCTTCGCCGCGGGCACCACCTACACCGGATCGGAAACCTGTGAGCATGGTTCGCAGGCCGTTCCTCGACGGTCGGCGCCCTCTGTCGCTACTCCCGCACCGGCGACACGTCCCGTCCAGCAGGCACTTCCACCCATCCAGCCGCCGCCGGTGAGCATGCCGCCCATTGTGCCGCCGTCATCAGCAACAGGGTGGGGTCCACCGGGAGCTCAGAACGCCCTTCCGCCCATCCAGCCGCCGCCGATGAGCGCGCCTCCCAGCGTGCCGCCCGTTGTGCCGCCGTCGGCCGGCGCCGTCTGGGGTTCTGCGAGCGCCGCCCCGTACGGCGCCTCGCCGATACCCTCCTCTCCCCCGGCGGCGTCAACGTGGCCGGGCAATCCAGCCGGCGGACCCGCGCAGCCCGTGCTGTTCGATCTGCAGCCGTTCCACGTTCTGGCCGCCTTCGCCGGCATCGCGGCGGTCCTGATGCTGCTGACCCTTCCGGGGATCGACTTCCTACTGATGGCCGTGGCGTTCGGGATCGGTGCCTGGTACACCCACACCCGTCGGGTGAGGTGGCCCGACGACGTGGCGGAACTTCTGGCCCGAGTGCGGCTTTCAGCACCGGGAACAGCGATGTCACCGACCGTTGCGGCCGCGCAGTACGGGCAGCAGCCCGTCGCACCGACGCCGGTCGTCCCACTGCGGGCGCAGACAATGCCCGAACTGCTCGGCGGCGCGTTCCGGATCGTGTTCCGGAACTGGCCGACACTAGTGGGCATCCCGTTGGTGATCCTGGTCGCGTGCGGCCTCGTCGCCGGACTCGCGGTGACGCTCGTCTCCTCCCTGTTCATGAGCGCCACGATGTCGATGTCCGACGATCTGTTCTCCGGCGGCGCGGGCGGTTTCATCGCATCGATGGTGGCCATGGTCGTCGTCATGTACGCGATCGTCTGCGCGGTGGCGCTTCCCGCCGACGCCATGCTCATCGGCGCGTCGGTGACCGCCACCGATCGGGCGGTACGCGGAGCGCCGGTGCGCCTGGGCGAGGTCTTCGCGGCGGCGTGGCGGCAGATGTTCGCGCTTTGCCGCCTTACACTGGCGTTCTACGCGATCTTCCTCATCCCCGAGGTGCTGTTCTTCCTGGTGTACATCGTCACCGTCGGATTCGGCCCTGGGATCATGGTGCTCTGGCTACTGTTGTTCGGTGTGTCCTTCGCCATCGGCGTGCTCTTCAGCCTGGCTCCGATCGTCCTGGTGGTCGAACGTCGCGGCGTGGCCGAATCGCTCAGACGCTCGATGCAGCTGACGAAGCCTGCAGCCGGCAGATTGATCGGCATCCACCTCCTGTGGTCCGTCTGCGCCGCCCCGCTGTTGTTCGTGGTGTTCTTCGTCAGCATGTTCGCCGGCGCTCTCGGTCTGCTCGCCATGTTCGTCGGATTCCCGGTGCTGATCGCGGTCTTCCGTACGCTTCAAATGCTCGTCTACACGGACCTGCGAATCCGTTCCGAGAACTACGATCGCGAGCTGATCGCGGACTGGACGGCGAACGCCGCCCGTCGGACACAACCCTGATCGAAGTCGACTTACGCTTTGCCACATGCTGTTCCGGCGGCTGTGGCCGTCGTCCCAGTCGATCCCCCACCACCTCAGTAGGCCGAGTAATGCATTGTTCACGCCGCGTTAAGTTTGGCGACAGGTCGACGACACCGGACGCGGGCCTCGAACAACGGGTTGCCGGACGCCAGTCGCCTCCGTACCTGTATGCGTCGAACCAACCAGCGCGTTTGTTCTGTGTCCGCTCTATACCCTCGCGGAGGCGGCAATCACGGCGAGCGTGATGGCAACGAGTCGTTCCTTTCGTCAAGCAGTTCATCGATCAAAGCGTGCGTCAGCGCGCACCGGCCGCGCTGATCTGCCTGGACCCCTTATGGGCTCTACTGACCCTTCTGTGGGTGGTTCCTTCCGGGGAGTCGTGGTGGTCGACCGCCGAGGCTGAGCATGGCCAGGGCGATAAGAGCGTCGGGACCTTGGAATCCGAACGCGACGCGGGTGATGAGCCGGATCTTGGTGTTGACCGATTCGATCCGCCCGTTGGACAGGCCGTGTTCGATGGCGGCCAGGATGGAGTCCTGGTGAGTGACGATGCTTCTCTGTAACTCGACGAACTCGGGAATCCGGCAGCGCCGCGCCCAGCCGATCCACCGCGCCAGCTCAACGACCGCGTCGTCGTGCTTCATCTGGAAGATCAGCCGCAGCGATTCCTTGAGCAGGTAGGCGCGGTGTAGGGCGGGGTCCTCGAGTTCGATCAGCCGCAACGTCACGGCCTGCTTCTCGGTCAGGTTCTCCGGGTTCTTCAGCAGCGCCCACCGGCTCTTCTTGACCACGGTGGCCTGTTCCCGATCCGCGTCGGGGGTGTTGCCGGTGCCGGCCCGAGGCCGACCGCGTTTACCGAACCTCTTGCGGGGCATCGCTTTCGCGCGGGCCCGGTTCCACGCTCCGCGGCGTACCTTGTCGACCGCGGCGGTGGCCCAGGCCACCACATGGAAGGGATCCGCGCACCGTATCGCCTCGGGGCAGCGTTCGGTGACGACTTTCGCGATCCATGCGGCGGCATCGGCGCTGACATGGGTGATCGCAGCGCACCGCGCCTCGCCGAGAAGGTCGAAGAACAGCCGCAGAGTGGCTGCATTGCGGCCCTCCGCCGCCCACACCAACCGGCCCGAATCGTGATCAACGACCACCGTCATTCTGTGGAATCAAAATTGTCAAGTTTCACGAGGATTTCCCGGTTCGGATC